>JAUPKU010000081.1 GCA_030837285.1 Thermoproteota archaeon
TTCAGAAGTCCTTCTTTCACAGCTTATCACAAGCCAGTTGGATGTGGACCGTCTGGATTACCTAAATAGAGATGCCTACTTTACCGGTGTAGGATTTGGAAACATAGATCTTGAACGTCTCATTAATGTAATGACAATCTATAGGAAAGGTGGCATTCTAAAAGACCATGCTATATCATTAAACAAAGGAAGATATGCTATAGAAGCTTACATTTTGACCCGACACCTAATGTACCAGGGGATTTACTTCCATAAGACAACCCGAGGAGCAGAAATTCTGCTAAAAAGTATCTTTGACAGAGTGAGAAGATTATCTGATGAGAAGAAAATCCAGCTTCCAACGGAACTTGAATTTATGAAAACTGATGATGAAATTCATTTTGACGACGTCATAACCTTAGATGATTACCGAATATATGGCTATATTGGGGATTGGAGCAAATCCGAAGACCCAATACTTCAAAATCTATGCAATCGTCTAATGAATAGGGATCTTTTAAAATCAATTGAAATTACGCCGTCAAAAGTTAAGACTTGTTTAGAAAAAATGGGAGAATTCGAGGAACTACATCAACGCGAAGGAATAGATCCCGAGTACTTCCTAAAGTATGATGATTCTGTTGAATCACCCTACACCCCTTATCAGCCAAAGCCCCCGGATGATCTAACGACTGTAACAACTAACATATTCATAGTAGGAGAAAACGAGCTACCTGTTGAAATTTCAGCTGTATCCGATATGGTAAAAGCACTCGCTGTCACTCAGTATTGTATAAGGCTTTATTGCCCCAAGGAAACTCGTGAAAGAGTACAAAAAGCATTTAAATAATATAATTTATGAAAGCGTACGGAAAGGGATAGAATATGTCGTCTCAAAGAGCACTTCTTGGAAGAAAGGCATTAATTTTGCTTGTTTTGCAGACCGCTAAGAGCCTGACAGGAAGAACGAAACTCCAGAAAATACTGTATCTCTCAAACATGTGCGCATCGAATGTAATCCCAGATTACAAGTACTATAATTACGGGCCCTACTCAGAAATGGTCAGCATGGAAATTGAGAATATGAGGAATAATGGCTGGCTTGAGGAAAGAAGTTCTAAAACACAAAATGATAATGTAGCCTATACCTATTGGCTTTCTAGAAATGGAAACGAAATCACAAATTCCTTGGCCTCCAAATTTGATGAAAAGACAGTCAAGAATACCATCGAACTTGTAGAAAGCCTCAATAGCTTATCTACAGATGAACTAGAAATAATGGCTACACTAGTTTTTTTAAGAGAAGAAAATAAGACTCTACCAGATAACGAGCTAGCAAGAGAAGTGTCTCGACTCAAACCTAGGTTCACTGAAAAACAAGCAAAAGAGTGTCTCAGAATATTCAACCTATTGAAGTATTATAGATAGTTCCCATGCACGCACTCGTAGAAGCGAATAGTCTTAGATGAGCATACTTAGAGCCTGTATGCTTCAACATTCTCAAATCTTTGCGAGTACGAGAGGATAATCAACTCAGTTAAGACTTGTCATACGATACAGTATCAAATCCCTTTCCTTAAGCACTCTATCATAGACGCAATTCACCTGCAATCAACATTCACTCATTTTAATTGGGTAAATTCTTGGTCTTTTTTAAGCTAAAACGCGTACTATTGAGAAGCTGTTATTGCACGAGCATGCGACATTCTTTTAATATATTCTTTAAACTCTCATACTAACGTGCACAGCTTCACTGTTTTGGTGACATCTATGGTACTAGTGTTAGAGATATGTCCGCGTTGTGGTTCAACCGACTATATCAAAGACTACCCTGAACAGGGAAGGGATGTCTGCGAGAATTGCGGCTCAGACATAAAAAAAGTTCCTCTCGTCGAAAAAGACGATGAAGAAGAACTTCCAGACAACTGTCCCTTATGTGGAGAGAAACTAGAAGAGGACCCCCTATGTAATTGGTCTGACATGTACATCGAAAAATGCGGGAAATGTGGGAATTTAGTAGGATACAGATTTCTAGGTGATGATGACTGGTTCGATGACCCCTTCGCTGATGACGACCGCTACGATTCTCTGCAAGTCGAAATAGCTGGACAAGAAGGGAAGTCAATATACTCCGCTTCATGGGCTAAGAGATATCTGAAGGAAGTCGAGAAACACAAGAAAAAGATTCTGCCAATTACTGAGTGTATCAAGCGGGCAGACAAATTACTTGCTGAGAAACGCCCTCAGCTAGAAGAAGCAGGTATAGGTCCTGGAGTCATAGAAGATATCCGACGAGATATTCACTATTACTTAGAACAAGAAGAGCCATTCACAGATAACCAGTTACGTCAAATCATCGCCGCCTATTTCTCAAGAATACAGAAAGCAGAACAAGCCCCTAACAGGACAAGGCTGGAAAAAGAAGTCACAGACGGTCAGCTTGAGAAGATCTTTAGCACAACTCGAAAAACAATCCGAAAATGGAGAGACATAGTAAGACAAGACGAAATATTCCTACATGAAACAGAGATGCAATTCAAAGCAAGTAATATCTACGGCAGGAAAATTAGAAAACGCATTATCCTACCTGACCACATAATGTCTTACTCCACAATCAGGCAACCTGAGACAGGTACATGTAACCGCTGCGGCGAACTGAAAAGACTCATCCGGCTTCTGACATTCAAGGACAACTCTTCGAGCCAAATATGCCAGAAATGTGCTGAGGAAGTTGAAATCTATTTGAAAGAATCGCAATACACGGATCCAGTTGAATTTGACAAGGTCGTTGACCGATTTCAGAAATGGAGATACAGATAAAAATCAACGATCTTTTCCCGTATTCACTGTTGACAAATTCGAGTGTTCTATGTTGGTGAATCCTATCTTGCGAAAACAAAACCTAATCTACATCAGATACGCTGATCATGTTCTCTTCAGAAACATAGATTCAAGAACAGTGGAACCGTGTATCAGAGAA
>JAUPKU010000082.1 GCA_030837285.1 Thermoproteota archaeon
GTATGGCTGGGAATCAGAAGATATTAAATTCAACTGCAATCGGAAGCCTGTCTTCATATGAGAATAAGGGAGGATTCTTAACTAGTGCTGGCAGAATAGTAGGGCCAGACACTTACAAGGGGATTCTTCTCAATACAACCATGAGTCTTGTTGGAGGTTATAACAAAAGCACTAGCATAAGAGTAACGGCTTCTGATGGCTATGCACTAATGTATACCTTTACCCAGTTGTCAGGAAATGTCACGACATATGATCCAAAAACAGCCAATGAAGTGAAACACAACCAGACATTTGTTCCAATGCTAGCTTACTATATTAACGGTGGAAACCTATCTTCTTCAGAGGGACCATTGAGACTTGTCTTTGTTGGACCTGAAGCCTTAATCGTTGATGGTCACTTATCTATAAAGTTCGTCTCAAAGATTGAGGTCCTCCCAGCTGTAATGGAATACACTTTGAAGTTAAATGGCACCCTCAAGGAGAATATGGACCGTGCCACCTTCGAATCAGGTGCTACATGTCATGGCAAGAATTGGACGGATGCTGACGGACAAGTCTGGAGAGGAGTTCCACTCTGGCTCTTGGTCGGCAGAGTAGACGACTCGGTACAGCATGAGGGACTAGCATTTAACAGAAGCTTAGCAGAAATAGGTTATGATGTAATGATAATAGCTGCAGACGGTTACTCAGTTACACTCAATGCCAGTACAATAAAGTTCAATGACAACATCATACTGGCAAATTGGATAAATCGCCAACCACTCTCAGAGAAGTATTGGCCTCTAAGGTTAGTGGGAAATGGCATTTCAAGTGGCCAGATGATAAGAAACGTCAACGAGATACGAATAATCTATAAAGGATAGCGCCGAGCTTGAAGAAGCTCTACATCATCTTAGCAGTCATTGTTGTAGTGTTGGGCTCATCTTTAACCCTTTTTTTTCAATCATTGAATTCAGAATCCAAAAATGAAAAAACGACCATTACAGTTTTTTGCGCCGATAGTCTAATGTTTTCCCTTCAAAGAATCATAGACTCCTTTGAATCTCAGACTCCATCTATAAAAGTGGAGATGGAAGGCCACGGAAGCATTCAAGTAATCAGGCATGTCACTGAACTAGGGTATAAGGTTGATCTGTGCATGGTAGCTGATTACTCATTGATACCAATAATGATGTATAATACTACGATCCCAACTACAAATCAAAGCTTCGCAAACTGGTATATTCGATTTGCTGGAAACAGGATTGTACTGGCCTATACAAATCATAGCAAATATGCGGATCAGATCAACTCTAGCAATTGGTATAAGATTCTTGCTAAATCTGATGTTACTTTTGGTTTCCCTAATCCTATGATAGATGCTCTTGGATACCGAGTTTTAATTACAATTCAACTTGCTGAAGACTATTATAACGATAATCAGATCTTCGATAGGCTCATCTATGATAATTTTAATCCCCATTTCAGTTCAATCCAGATAAACTCGAAATATATTGTTACTGTACCAGAAGTTCAGACACCGGTTGGAGATAAAGTACGACTAAGATCAAGCGGTATACAACTTATTCCCTTACTTGAGTCAGGAAGCATTGACTATTCTTTCCTCTATCTAAGCCAAGCAAAACAACAGGGTTTTTCCTTTGTAGAATTGCCTCCCGAACTAAATCTTGAATCTCCTCAATATCAAGAAGTCTATAGTAAAATAAGGGTCAGATTCGAACAACAAAGATTTGCTAGCATAAGTCTTGATCAAGACGGAAAAGCAATATACTATGGGCTCACGATACCTAAGAACGCTCCTCAACGAGAGGCAGCCACTAAATTCGTTGAATTCATTTTAAGCGAAAAAGGACAGGAGATCTTCAACTCCACTTGGTTTCCAATATTTCAACCTTCACTAACCGATAACATAAACAATATTCCTGAAATACTACACCAATTTACTTCAGTAGAACACTAGTAAAATATATAGACGCCTACTCTAGTTTTCATCATTATAGGACATTGGTTTAACGATGCTTCACAATATGCACTGGCTAAGGAAAAGATCCCCCTTCATCATTATTTCTTCCATTCTTGGTCTAATCATGACGCTTTTTCTAGTAATCCCTGTTATCTGGTCATTAACTTCAGGAGGAAACATTACAGCTACTCTGGCTGATGAAAGAACGATAAACGCTATTTCAACGAGTTTTTTATCCGCATCAATTGCAACGATGCTAGTTTTTTGCCTGGGGATACCACTAGCTTACATATTCGCTAGATATGAATTCCATGGGAAGAAGATCGTTGACTCATTTATAGACCTGCCTGTTTTAATCCCTCACAATGCCGCAGGTATAGCTTTGCTCAGTGTACTCAGTCCTATTTCACCGATAGGTAGGGTCCTTGAAAGCTTTGGGATTACTGCGATCGACTCCATCTTTGGCATAGTAATCGCGATGACTTTTGTCAGTGCTCCCTTTATGATAAGAAATGCACAGGAAGCTTTTTCATCAATAGACCCAGCTATGGAACGAGTAGCTCGAAGTCTAGGTGCTACTAACTCTAAGGTCTTTGTCTATGTGACTCTTCCTTTGGCTTTACGTGGAATTTTAACAGGATGCCTATTAACATGGACTAGATCCATAAGTGAGTTCGGTGCAGTGATAATGCTGGCTTACTATCCAAAGACCGCTGCTGTCCAATTATATGACGTCTTTATAAGCGAAGGTTTAAAAGCAGCTCTCCCAATAAACGCTCTCCTTATTCTACTAGCCATTCTAATTCTATTCGTTTTTAAGCTGATCACTGCTAAATCAACTAAGCCAGTGTTCTAAAAAGCTGAAGGGAAAACTATTGGGGCTAAGACTTCAAAATATCTACAAAGGTTGGCGGGAGTTTGAACTCATAGATATCAATTTAGAAATTAATAATGGAGAATATGTAGTCCTCTTGGGACCTACCGGTGCTGGAAAGACACGTCTTCTTGAAGTAATACTAGGATTTTATCCTTTGGATAAGGGTAAGTTATTCTTGAATGGACACGATATTACTTCATTACCGCCTGAACAGCGAAATTTTGGTTACCTACCTCAGAATTGTATGCTTTTTCCCCATATAACTGTAAGAAAAAACATTGAGTTTGGGCTGAAGATGAGAGGGATTAAATTTGCAGATAATAGAGAGACTGTTGACCAAATACTCGATCTAATGGGACTTCGATCTTTAGAGAATAGGGTGCCTCAATCTCTTAGTGGCGGGGAAAGACAGAAGACCGCGCTTGCCAGAGCCTTAGTTCTAAAACCCCAGCTGCTACTCTTAGATGAACCAATGAGCGGAATTGATATTGAGACAAGAAAGATATTGACAGAGGAGTTGAAAAGAATCCACAAAGAATTTCATTTGACAATCATTCATGTTACACACGATCAGTCAGAGGCTTTCAGCCTTGCTGATAGGATCGCTATCATAAGGAATGGTAGGATAGTACAAGTTGGAGATGCTAAGGAAATATTCTCTAATCCTAAAGAGGCTTTTACAGCCCGATTTCTAGGTTACGAGAATGTCTATGATGCTAAGCTGATAGGCAAGGACGGTGCATTATCACTATTGGATCTTGGAGGGCTTGTAGTAAAAGTAGCTGGAAAAGTTCCATCGGATAAATGTACTATCGCCATTTGGCCTGAGGATATAGTGGTATCCAAGACACAGAACTTCCCTAATGACTGGAACATTCTTAGAGGAAGATTAGAAGAACAAGCGATTCTCGGTTCATTTGCAACAATTACTGTAAATGTTGGATTATATATTAAGACTATTCTTAGTAAGCGTTCCTTCCTGGAGATAGGACTTTTAAGTGGCGAAGAAGTCTGGCTAGCTTTCGACCCTGTATCTGTAAAGATTATGTGAGGAAAAAGGAACGCTAATCAGCAAACAGTTTTAGACAAATACAATAAGAAATGCTGAGTTAGATTCTATCAATTGATATTATGTTTATATAAGCACATCGATAAATGATTGGCCACCTATAACGAGGGATTTTCGAATGGAAGTTGATAGATGGCAATTCCTTTATATAAATCCAGAAGAATGCCTTGATTGTTCTCCATATGATTATGCTTGTTTCTTAAAGACCGAAAAGATCAATCATATAAAGTCAAAGATATTGATTACACGTGAATCCTTTATTCATCTTACATGTGTTGATTGATTGAATTTCCGATTCCAATAATGATCTAGAAAAGAATTTAAAAAACAATAAGGGCTTTGAAATGAAAGTAGCGATTCTAGGTGGAGCAGGAGTAATGGGCAGGTGGTTCTCCAAGTTCTTTATAGAGCAGGGATACGAAGTTATAATTTCTGGAAGGACAAGCCAAAAAGTAGTTGATTTTTCAAAAAAAATTCTTGTAGAAGTAGCAGCGAATAACATCGACGCTCTTAAAAAGGCAGACATTATAATGATATCTGTACTCATGCAGAATTTAGAGGATGTTGTCAAGGAGATAGCACCCTACGTTAGAGGAAATCAAATTGTCTGGGATATTACCTCAGTCAAAGAGATACCAGTTGAAATAATGCATCGATATATAAAGAAGGGAACAATACTCGGTACTCATCCGGTCTTTGGACCTAGAGCAAGAGATACGAATCAGAACTTCATTCTCACACCTATCAATGAAAAAGAGAAAAAGTATGCTGAAGAATTAAGAAAATGGCTTGAAGAGAGAGGCTTCACAGTAAGCATAATGACCCCTAAAAAACATGATGAACTCATGGCCGTCATACTAGGCTTCTCACATTTCATTGGTTTAACAGTTGGTGATACATGGGCTGACCTGAATTTCAAAGAATTCGATAAAGCTGCTGGAATAAGCTTCAAGACCCTTTCTACACTCGTAGGCAATGTTGTTAGTACCAACCCAGAGTTCTATTCTGTCTTACAGATGAGCCTGCCAGACGTTGATAAGGTAGAGACTCTTTTTAGAGAGAAAGTCGACAAATGGCTAGAAATTATTAAAAATAAGGACAAAGAGAGATTTGCTGAAGAAATGACAACCCTGAGGAAAAAACTAGATTGCTAGCGCAACTCTGACTTATATCCTCTTTTTCATTCATCAGTCCATAAAACGTGCGCATTTAAACCGCTTACTTTCTAAAGATGACATTGCTCATTTTAGCGCGCATAGAACCAACTTTTACCAAAGCTATCGCGTCATTGAGAACTGAACTATCTTAAAGTGAACTTGTTCTTCCCAGAGTTTCTGGAATCGTAACCATTATCGGTATGGTTACCAGAATCTCAAGTATTATTGGGAGAAGAAGAATTTCGATCATGTATCCTTGCTGCCATAGTATCCCTCCGAGTATAGAGGCTGGAAAAGTAAAAATTCCAAAGATACTTTGAATTCCCAGCCACCTTCCTCTCTTCTCTGTTGAAACCATTTCCCAATTCATAGTAACATTTGGTATGAAGCTTGTTCCTCCGATGCCTGATCCTCCGATGCTTCCATTATCTCCGATAAATCCAGCTAGGATAAGATAGTTCGGACTTGGTGCAAAGATCAACAGAAGTCTGGCTGCATAGCTGAATGGGCATAACAAAAAGAAAGTCTTCTTCCGACCAATCTTATCACTTAATCTCCCCACTGGAACCTGTAGAATCATCGCCGTGATCATACCAACTGTCGTCATAGAGCCAATGATATACTGGTCAGCACCTTTTACATTCACAATCCAAAGTGGTAAAAAAACTAATGCTGTATTCATACCAATGGTCCGTACTGTGCTCAAAAATATGTATCTTGTAAGGTATTTCTCACCCCTAAATAGATCTTGAAAGTCTTGAAGGAAACTCCTTTCATTCATTGAATCCATATTTTTCTTAGCTGTATCTTCCTTTGGAATCTTCACCAATGCAGCTATGGAAAATAAAATCAATATAGAAAGAAAGAACTGTAAATAGTAGAGTGGTCGGATAGCTTCAGCGCCGACACTTAATCCTCCAAGATTAGCAATAATGACTGCTGCTATAATTGGTGAAAAACTGCGAGGAATCGCCCATAGAGTTCTGGAAATAGAAAAAATCAATGATTTATTTTTAGCACCTCCAATATTTATGAACAGCATGTCCACAAATGGCATAATTAACCGTTGGCTAACTCCCAAAAGGATGATTCCGGGTATAAGCATCCACCAGTTGCTTGCTAAACTATAAGTGATTGAAATGAATACTATTGACGCTAGCCCCAGAAGAAGAACCTTCTTTGGTCCATATTTGTCAGCTATCCAACCGCTTGGAAATGCTATAACTGAACTCGCCATGTTACTAATGCTGTTTAGGGTTCCCAACTCGACTGGATCGGCACCTAATCCCGTGGCAAAAAGCTGTCCATATTGTGTTGTGAGTTCCTGATGCATAAGATGCAATCCTATAAATGCAGACAGTACCTTTATTCTTCGATCTAATTCACTGAAATACCTGAGAATACTCCTGAACATACAGACTAATCTCCATAATTCTTAGAACTATGAGTCCTTAACTAGAATGACACATGACCAGCATCAGTCTAGTTAAGGAGACTCCTTTTCGGATCTGTAAGTATCAATCTTTTTTCTTTAAGCTGGATTTCAACGGATTGTTGAATTATTTCTATGTAATATATGGTCCAAGGAGCGGAACTAATTCGTTGATATGCTCTAAATCTTCTTTCCTAAGGTTGATTGTTGTTACTGCCAAATTTTCTTCTAGTTGTTTCATGTTTGACGCTGCTATTATTGGTGCGGTTAGTGCTGGCTGTGCCTTTAGCCAAGCTAACGCAAGTTGAGCCATTGATATATTCAACTCTTTTGACAAATCTTTTAGTCCTTTCATGATCTTTTGACTTTCTGCATCTTCCCATTTCAGACCAGGTCTCTTAAAAAACATAGGATTTATTTCCCCACGACTTCCTATAGGAGGAGGGCTTCCCAGTTTGTATTTCCCCGTTAATATTCCACCTGCTAAGGGGCTGTAAGATACAATGCCTATACCTTGATCTACACATAGGGGTATGATCTCGCGTTCAATCTCTCTTTGCAGAATATTATATGGAGGCTGAACGACTACAAAATTTTCTAAATCATATTTGTCACTGGTCCATAAAGCTTCGCATAGATGCCAGGCAGGAAAGTTAGAACAGCCAATATACCGAACCTTACCTGTCCTCACTAAGTCAGTTAAGGCACTTAATGTTTCTTTTAACGGAATGGGTGGACTTAAAATCCCAGTTCGAAAATCACGTGCATTACTAGGTCTATGGACATAATAGATGTCGATATAATCAGTATCTAACCTTTTTAGACTATCTTCAACTGCCTTTAGAATATGCTTTCGACTTAAGCCCTCATCATTTGGTCCTTCACCCATTCTATGACGAACTTTTGTAGCTAATACTATGTCATCCCGCATTCCTTTGATGGCTTTTCCCACTATTTCCTCGGATTTTCCTTGAACATAAACATTGGCGGTATCTACAAAATTGATTCCTTGGTCATATGCTTTCTTGATAAGTTCTATTGACGTTGCTTCGTTTACTTGAGAGCCAAAGAACATGGTTCCAAGACATAATTCAGAGACATTAACTCCACATTTTCCAAGATGCTTATACTTCATTTAATCACCTTTAAGAAATACTTATGTTATAAAAGCTATATGTTTACATAAACATATCGTTAGATATCAGCAAATTACGAGCCGTCTTACTGTGTGCTAAACCTGTTCATAGAGTTTCAAAAGGGTTCAAGCTTCATAAGCGAGCTACTGGGTTTGCAATGGTACTAATTCATCTTGTGAAGCTTAATAATAGGTGAGTGGTTACTGAGTTGGTGGAGGATAATTGATTGAAAGTTTGGAGTGTTAAGGATATTCCCGAGGTCTCTAGGTCAGGAGGCATATTCACAGGTACCGTCGGCTCAAGGCCGTTGGTCGACGAGGAGACAGGGTCATAGGACTATTCCATCACGATCGTGAGTTTTCCGAAAAGTGTTAGAAACGTCTTTCACATGCACCCCTGCGATCAGGTCCTATACATCCTGAGCGGAGAGGGAATAGTGGCCGACGAGAAACAGGAGGTCCACGTCACCCCGGGAATGTTCGCATTTATACCAGCCGGGGAGAAACACTGGCACGGCGCCACAAGGAACAGCGACTTCTCCCACATATCCATCCTCAGACTCGGAGGAGCAGCCCATGAAACAAAAAGCTAAACCTTTCACCACCAATTTATTTTCCCTAAAAATAAACCGCTGAAATGTGTTTTTGAGGCTGTTTTGTGTTTGTATTGAATTTATTTATGAATGGAAGCAAGTTTAATCTAACAATTAATTTTTGGGATTGTGGGTTTTATGGTGAAGAAGATTGGTATTATCAGATGTAATGCGCGCAGTGAAAATTGTGCAGGTTTCCACTGTCTCCCCGCAGTATGCAAAAAGATTGGCCCTTTTCAAGAGTATGAAGCGATTGAGTTGGTGGGATTCGACACTTGCGGAGGATGTGGTCAAGGAAAATCAGAGAAGATAGTTGCCAAAGCCCAGAGGCTGAAGGACAAAGGCGTAGAAGTCATACACATAGGTAACTGCATAATCAACAGCCGCCCATTCGTTGAAAGTTATATCAAAGACATCAAAGAAAAAGCGAACACAGACATAGTACGCGGAGCCCACTAACATATGGGTAGTTAATTTATTCAATTTATCTAATAGTTAGGAATCTAACTTCATAGTGTTAAGATTATGTGCTGAGTTCAAAAGAACAACATACATGATTTTTATTTGTTTTCTATTTTCATATAGGTGTCCCAAGTATTTCTGATATATACTTTCTTTTGGTTTTAAGTAGCTCTTTGATGGGGAGGTGGTATGGGCATCTTGTTTCACATACTCCACATTCGATACAGTTTCCTGCTTTTTCAAAACCTTCCTGAAGATTTCTTTCAGTCCTTGAAGTCAAACCCATTCGTTTAATAGAGGATTCTGCACGCAATACAGAAGATATCGGTATGCCTTGAGGACAGGGCTGACAATAGTCGCATCCACGACAGAACTGATCTCCTAACTCCTTTTTGTCATTATCAATAACCCTCTTTTCTCTAATAGAGAGATTGAAAGAACCGGAGGCCACCGA
>JAUPKU010000083.1 GCA_030837285.1 Thermoproteota archaeon
GAAGTTGGGATCGACATTTCCAGCCAGACATCAAAGTCGTGGAGAACGTATGGTTTAGATTTCGGCTTTGACGTAGTAGTTACAACCTGTAGCGAAGCCGAAAAATCATGTCCAATCTTCCCATTCGGGAAGGTGCTCCACTGGCAGTTTCCTGACCCATCGCAGGCCAAGGGTATAGAAGAAGAAGTCCTTGAAGTATTTAGAAAAATCAGAGATTCAATAAAAAATAGAATTGAGACAGCAATAAAGAATAAAGAAATTTAAACAACAACCAATGATAGCCCGAGCTTTACTAAATCATTTGTGAGCATAGACTGTAATTCTTTTTTCTCCTTTATTAAGAACGTAAGTCAATTTGAAAAATATCTATACAAGTATATAGTCAATATAGCCTCAAATAGAGTATTTGGATAATCTATACATATTGCTGTCTTTAGTCTTTTTGATTAGATCGATCAATGTCAAAAACATTAAATCTAGCACAGCAACAGATAACGCAGGCTTTTAATACAGTCAAAGAATTGGAGAGCGCTGTAATCGCTTTTTCAAACGGCAATGAATCTGAGGCTGAAGCATCCATACAAAGACTCTTCTCCATGGAAGTTGAGATAGATAATTTGCGAAGGGCAGTCTTAACAGAACTAATGAAAGGTGAACTATCAGGGAAGTATGGGGAGAATCTTAAAGGTTTAGTTGAGAATCTAGATAAACTAGCCGACTTGGTGAAGGATTCAGCTAGAAGCGTAAAAATCCTAATAGGATCAAAAATACCTAGTGAGATATCAGAAGTATACGTCAGTATTGCCAAGGATCTTAGAGAATGCACTACAGTCTTGAGAGAATGCATTGAAATGCTGGGTCTAGATCCACTAAAGGCGATAGAGCTAGCTGTAAAAGTGGAAGTAATTGAGGGGAGAGTGGACGATAGCTATCTTAAAGCGAAGTCCCTTTTCATCAAGCACTCAAAACAATTAGACACGGCAGTACTTGTGGAGCTCTATAATTGGCTGAATTTCATGGAGCAAGCTGCAGATATGTTCATACGTACAGCTGATCAAATTAGAATCTTGGCAGAAACAGAAGTCAACACCACATAGAGCGCGCGCGCTTTGCAATGCGGACTGTAAAGTGTTATTATATATTTCAAGTCCAGAAGTTCCGCAGACAAACACTTTTAGAGAACAAGGATTCTTATACGTGACAGCGAACTACAAATCTACCGTTTTCAATATTGGAGACCCATATTTGAGATTTCACTTTTTTTAGACTAGGATATAGGATACATATTTTTGATTCATAAAATTCAAGTACATATTCTAAGGATAATTTTCTTGATTTGTTAGATGAAGATGTATTATTCGTTATGGAGTTTTACTGAAAATAGGTTTAGCGAACCAATATTTTATGACTACAGTTTTCCTGTTAACTTTCCAAACGTGGTATTTTCAGCCAAGAGTTTTATGGACGCTAAGAAGAAGATCAGAGCAGTCAACAGCAAAATAGGGAGAATGGACAGATTCGACTCACTCTTTCCAAAGATTATGAAGAGAATTTTGGTGCAGAGCACGCTAAACTCTGGGCTACTTTAGGAATGATTACATCGCAAAATGCAATTCCTTCTACAAATGGGCTTGACTGACTGATTAACTTTGTCAATCAAGCAAGAAAAATTATTGGGCAATGAACGAAAAAGTTATTTCGCTAACAGACGATTTTACACATAGACCAAAATCAGACGGAGACTACACAGTATCTCTTTCCCTAACAGTTTATAAGTTTCCCAACACTTCTTCTAATTGTTTCTCTCCTACTTGATTTGGTTTTTAGGTGTATAGTATTATTAGATTTGGACTGTGAGACGAGCTTGATGCTTTCATTAAGATTGATTATTGATGACTTTTGGTCGTTATCCCTAAATAAGGTGTTCAAGGGAGAGAACGTTTATTTGGCAATAAAAGCGTATTCAAGTGAACTATAGAGAATTAATCTAACTGAGATTTGGAAGTCTTGCTTTGGGGAAGATAACCGAGTACTATGCTGAGAACCCGAGTAGAGGTCGACCGAGAGGAGGTCAATCTTACTCTACCGTATCCTTCCTTAGTTCGATAGCTCACATTGCTGCAAAGTACAATCTGGATCCTAAGATATTACTCAACACATTCACTGAAGCACAAACCTATACTGTATCTCAATGTGAGACCTTAAAGGTTGAATGCCGCAAGGTAGATCATGACTTTGCCGTCTTTCTAATAACTTGCGATGATAAGGTAGTTTGGCAGTCACCTATAAAGATGGAAATCCTCCAGAAACCTGACTTCTTCAAATCTTACATTCCCATAATTTCTCCTCCCCTTCAAATTCATGGTGAATCTACATCGACTCCGAGACCAATTTCTGAACTAAGAGCAAATATGCGAGGCATTACAGTGAAGGCTAAGGTCATGGAAGTTCCATCAAGAAGGCTAGTCAACACAAGATACGGCGAAGAAGCATATGTTTCTAACATTCTATTGGCAGATGACACTGGAACCATACGGCTTAGTTTATGGAACAACCAGATCGATGATGTCTCTGTGGGTGACACGGTGAATATTGAGAAAGCAAAGGTTTCAATGTTCTATGGTGAACTCCAACTGAGAATTGGTCGAAGTGGCACAATGAGCGTAGATGTCAATACAAGAAACTCTTCTCCAATCTAGTTTATTGAAAAGTCAACTAAGACGAATTAAAATCTTAATACTGCTATTCTATTGCATGCTCAAAACTTCGCAATTTGAAAAATAGACTTTTTTTAGAACATGTATTACTTAATGCATAGTGAAATATACCCTTGCTATTCTTTGTATACTTTTATGCTCTCTCAGTTTTTAGGACTACAAATACATTCCAACTTGTACTCTTTCTTGAAAACATTCGAAATAAGCTTAAAAAATCAGTTTCTACAGCAGACACCATTCGGCTAGACTTCGATATTTTTTATAAAAGAATTCTGAAGTTCATAACAGGCATAATATAGAAGGAAAATTCCAGTTGATGCTGGAAAAAATTGTTAAAAATAACGATTGTTTTGGAAGTACTTAGACCTAACTAGTGTTTAGTCTAGTATTTCCTATGCTTCTGGAAGCAATCTCGACAGTAGACTGGGCGTCCCTCGGTTGGCTTGAATGGAACTTCGGTTTCTTTACCACAATCACTGCATGTGACTTTGTACATCTGTCTTGGACCGTCGAAGTCACGTCTTCCTCTAAATCCCATACTCTTTTCACCTTCTCTTTTTACTAGTTGGATGATAATACTGCAAAGTAAGGTTCTTTGCGGTATCGTCGGTAGAAGATAAAAAACACTCATTATTAAAGTTGTAGCTTATAAACACACTTTGGGGCGTCAGAAATAATGACTGGGCAAGAGGATTCCTGGCTATCATTCAGGGCAACTCCTCATAATTCAATTATACCTTTTGTCTTGTTTCTTGATTGATTTTCACAAAGAATTTAAACAAAGGATATAGATTCAACTCTGTAATTTGTTCATTATCTGATTGAAGGACTGATCTTGGAAATTATCGTCTGCATCAAACAGGTTCCAGCAATAACTGAAGTACGAATAGATCCGGAGACTAATACACTTGTTCGAGAAGGAGTAGAGGCTGCTATCAACCCCTTTGATATGTATGCCCTAGAAGAAGGAATAAGATTGAGGGAACGATACGGAGGTTGGACAACAGTGATGAGCATGGGTCCATCTCAAGCTGAATCCGCCCTAAGAGAGGCTCTGGCACTAGGAGTCGATCATGCAATTCTTTTATCTGATAAAGCTTTTGCAGGCGCTGATACGCTCGCGACAGCTTACACCCTTGCGTGTGGGATAAGAAAAATAGGCGTCTATGACATTGTAATCTGTGGCTTAAAAACTACTGATGGTGACACTGGGCAAGTTGGTCCGGGGCTGGCGGAAGAATTGGGTATGCCTCATGTGAGTTATGTTCGCAGAATCATCGACATAACGGGGAAGACACTTCTTGTTGAAAGATCTTTGGAAGATTATTATGAGGAGATAGAAGCACCTCTGCCCTCTCTTATCACGGTGACCAAGGAGATAAACGAGCCGCGGCTTCCCTCATTCAAAGGAAAGATGGCAGCTCGAAAAGCACCCATAGAAGTATGGAACTCCAATGATTTGGGGGGAGTCTTAGATCGATTTGGAATAAGAGGCTCTCCAACACAAGTGATGAAAGTCTTCAATCCACAGCCTCGCTTAAAGGGAGAGCTTCTCCAAGGAAATCCGAAGTCTCAGGCAGATCAGCTTGTCAAAAGACTTGTAGAAAAAAGACTTGCCTGAATAAAGGACGTGTATGATTGTCAAATATTATCAACATACGAGTTACCACAGAAAAGTGTTCTGGTTGCGGTTTGTGCATCAAATCATGCCCATTTAATTGCATAGCTCTCGTTGATGGAGTGGCTTTTATCCAAGAATCCTGCAGACTCTGTGGAGCCTGCGTTTCTGTCTGCGAGAGAGAAGCAATAGTATCAGAAAGTAAGAATGAAAAAACGGGTACTATCAAATACAGTGGTATTCTAATCTTCGTTGAGCAGAGGAAAAACGTAATCGCCCCAGTAGTCTTTGAGCTTATTGACAAGGGCAGAGAGCTTGCAGACAGACTTGGGGAAAAATTGGAATGCGTGATTCTTGGAAAGGATGTTAAACAGCAAGCTGAAGAGTTATTTCATTACCGTGTGGATAGAATTCATGTATATGATAGCCCTTTCCTTGAAGAATTCAGAGATGATCCGTACTCTGAATTATTGGTTTGTCTGATTCAAGAAATAAAACCGAGCATATTCTTGTTAGGCGCAACTTCTGAGGGTAGGTCTATAGCTCCAAGAATCGCGACAAGGCTAAGGACAGGTCTTACAGCAGATTGCACAGGTTTAGAAACGGATTCCGAGGGAAATCTTCTTCAGACAAGACCTGCCTTTGGAGGAAACATCATGGCTACAATCGAGTGCAGAAATACTAGACCTCAAATCGCCACAGTAAGATACAAGGTGATGAAGAAGGCTGAAAGAGTATCTGCCTACAAGGGAGAGCTTGTATGCAGAGACTTTGACGAGAAGAGTATCAGAAATCGAACGTGGGTTAAGAAGGTGGCTGAGGCTCAGGGAAAAGGAGAGGCTAGCCTAACTGAGGCAAATATCATTGTATCCGGAGGTAAAGGCTTGGGTAACCCCGAGGGCTTCAAACTTGTAAAGGAATTGGCTGATGTCCTAGGCGGCGCTGTAGGAGCAAGCAGAATCACGGTCGACGAAGGCTGGATACCCTATCCTCACCAGGTTGGACTGAGCGGGAGAACAGTCAGGCCAAAGCTCTATATTGCCTGTGGCATTTCCGGGTCAGTTCAACATTTGGCTGGCATGCAGACTTCAGATATAGTAGTTGCGATAAACAAGGATCCATCAGCGCCAATATTCAGAATAGCTGATTATGGCATAGTTGGAGACTTATATGAGGTGATCCCAGAAATAATCAAACTAGTTAGGGAGCTGAAAGAACAAAAATGAATTACAACAAAGTAAACAATGAGGTCTTATCATCGCTTATAGGATTCATCGGACTTGAAAATGTCAAGACCGATGGGGCTACGTTGGAGAAATACTCTTATGACGAGACTCCCCACGGATTAAGAGCTCTGCCCGAAGTTGTTTTAAAACCTGAGAATACGGAGCAGGTTTCCAGGATACTTAGCCTAGCAGAACAAAACAGAATTCCGGTCACTTTCCGAGGGCAGGGAACAGGTCTCTCCCTCGGGGCTGTTCCCACTTCAGGTGGCATGCTCGTCAGCTTTGAAAGAATGAACAGGATTCTCGAGGTTGACGAAGACAATCTAATGGCTGTCGTAGAGGCGGGAGTGGTTCTTCAGGATCTCAGACGTGAGGTAGAGAAGAGAGGGCTATTCTATCCAGCGGATCCCGGAGAAAGGACGTCGATGGTGGGGGGCAATGTGGGAACAAACGCTGGAGGGATGAACTGCGTGAAGTATGGAAAGGTGCGGGATTATGTTCTGGGCTTGGAGGCTGTTCTACCTTCCGGGAAGATCTTGAACTTGGGTGGAAAAGTAGTAAAAAGATCTACAGGTTACGAGCTAATTCATTTAATAATTGGTTCAGAAGGAACCTTAGCGGCAGTAACAAAGGTTACACTAAAACTCATCAAACTTCCATCCCTATTCATCACCCTCTACGTCCCGTTTAATACTCTCCAAGGTGCCATCAAGTCTGTCTCAGAGATTCTAAGAGACAGAATAACACCTACAGCTATTGAGTTTGTAGAAAGAGACGTTATACTTGAGACGGAGAATCGTATAGGCAAGAAGATGCCGAATCACGATTCTGAAGCATACCTCATCATAAGGCTTGACGGAGATAATGATTCCCTATTATACGATGAAGGAGAGAAAATATCAGGCGTCTGTCTGAGAAACGGCGCGGTGGACGTCCTTGTAGCCGATACCAAGGAGAGCCAAAACAACATCTGGGACATAAGGAGTGCCTTCTACGAGGGCATAGTGAAGAATAAGGATGTTGAGGTCATAGACACGGCAGTTCCTAGAAGTAAGATTCCTGAATTCATCTTGGAGGTAAAGAACATCTCTTCCAGATACGGCGTGAGGATCCTCTGCTTCGGTCATGCCGGGGATGGGAACATCCACATTCATCCTCAAAGAAACGATTTGTCCGTTGAGGAATGGTCTAAGAAGCTGCCTAAGATCATGGAGGAAGTCTACAGAACATCCAAAGCCTATGGAGGTACAATCTCCGGGGAACACGGCATAGGCCTGGCCAAGAAGAAGTATCTCCAAATAGGTTTAGACGAAGAGCAGATTAGAATTATGAAGGAGATCAAGAAGATCTTTGATCCAAACAACATTCTGAATCCGAATAAGATATTTGATATAGACGACTCTACGGAATTAGTGAGATAGGCGCTTCTATTTTTTAACTAAAGCTCTATTTGAAGGTCATCACACAATTATTTTAGGTTCTTCCTCCCGGAATACTTCTTTGCTATCTTAATAGCCTTCTCTGCGACGTCGATGGCAGTTCGTCCGAAGACAGTAGTCAACGCTTCCACTCCCACGTCACCTACATCGTAGACAACCTCCGGAGCCTTTTGGAGTATGTCAATCGTGAATGGAATTGTACATTTCATCTGTATCGCTTCCTTTGGCTTCTCCTTCCACTCGTAAGTTCTAGCCTCCATGCCCAGTTCTTCGCAGATTCTGACGATTTCAGGAGAATACTTGAGATTGATGACTGCTCTGAATTCAGGATTATGCTTCATCGCAGCTAGGAGGACTGTTCCCATGAAGTGGGTTGCTCCGAATTTAGGTTCTCCAACTCCTATTGCCTTGTCCTCCACTCTTATGATTCTTCCAGTTAACCCCGCGACCTCTTCAAGTTTTTTGGCATCCAGCAGCGCCATGGCAATATTCGATCCTACTTCAGGCAAAATTTGGGCGCATTCGCTACAGGCTTCAATCATCTTAACAGCTTTCTTAATATCTGTTTTAACCTTTGAACTCAACGTTGATCTCTCAAATAATTACTCCTAGATTATCATGATAAAGTTTTGCCCTGTCAAAACCTCAGAAAAGAGTCTAGTTCGTTCGATCGATGAATTCAGTCAATCAGGGATTACACTGCCAGACAGCAAAAGATCAGCTCATGATCTACATGAATCTAACTGAAGAAGACATTGCAACTGCGGTTAAGGATACAATTAAGAAGAAAAACAGACGATGAGGGAAATCTAGCAAGCGAAGCCAGCTGATAGAAGTTCCTTTTCTCTCAAATCTCCATTTTTTAAATTTCCAGTTAGTTTTTTTGGTTTAGTACATTATTTGGCAACGCTACAGAAGATCTTGGTTTTCAACGTGTTGAATAGATAAATTGTACTTATTGTATTAATTGTTCTCAGGTAGATGTTCACTATGAACGTTCTAGTTTTAGGTGGAGGCCTCCAAGGTTCAATTTTGATTAGAGATTTAATTATGAGCGACTGGGTAGAGAAGGTTATCGTAGGCAGCATAGATCTTCTGAAGCTAAATAGCCTCCAAGCCATAGATAGTACCCGAGTCGAGGGCAGATTCATAGATGTTAGGAACAAAGATTCTTTAATCAAGCTGATGAGAGATGTTGACGTTGTCGTTAATGGTTCTAATTGGAGATACAATCATACTGTCACAGAAGCTGCGATAGAAGCTGGTGCCAACCTAATTGATATGGGAACAATCTTCGATGACGTCTTGGAGAAGCAACTGAAACTCGATGAAGCTGCTAAAGTTGCAAAGGTCACGGTTATTCCATGTTGCGGTCTTTCCCCAGGTATAACCAACATTTTAACAGTCTACGGTGCAGCTAAGCTTGATAATGTTGATGAGGTTCACATAAGGTGCGGCGGGATTCCACAGGCTCCAACTCCTCCCTTAGGTTATAAAGTAGTTTGGTCTCTTGATGGCGTGATCGACGAGTACTTAGAGCGGGTTACGATTGTTAAGAATGGCAATGTCGAGTGCATAGAACCGCTTTCAGGTTTGGAGAACATAGCCTTCGACAATATTAACAGTGATTTAGAATGCTTCTACACCCAAGGACTATCAACCCTACCCTCCTCCCTAGGCAACGTGGGAGAAATGGATTACAAGACAATACGCTATTCAGGACACTGTGAAAAGATGAGATTCCTAGCCAGCCTTGGATTATTGAGTTCCGATCCCATTGATTTAGGAGGAATTAAAATGTCTCCAAGGGATTTCTTAGTGAAACATCTAAGTCGAGTCTTAGCTCTTGGCTCGGATAGAGACTTGGTGATTCTGAACGTCAATATAATAGGATGGAAAAGTGGACGCAAGGCACTTTACTCCTTTAATATGATAGATTTCTTTGATAAAAAAAACAACATTACATCTATGGCACGTACAACCGCTTTCCCCTGTTCAATAATAGCTGGGATGATTGCCAAAAAAGAAATTCAAGTGCAAGGCGTTCTCCCCCCTGAAAGAAGTGTTCCACCAGAGTCTTTTATTGCTAGGCTAGCAGAAAAGGGTATTCGCATCGACGAGAAGTTCACTTTGATTAAGTAATACTAGTCTTTCAAAGCCTCGACGTCCACAGAAAGACTGGCTCTTCTCTTGGATTCAATGGTGCTTTTGGATTAGTGCTCCGACCGGGATTTGAACCCGGGTTACGAGCTTTCTCCTAAAAGTGTATCGAGAGGCTCGTATGCTTAACCGGACTACACCATCGGAGCATATTTTCAATCCGAATCAGAGAAGTATCTTGTATATAGCTTTTTTATGAAAATAAATGAAGAAAAAAGATTTAGTAATTTAAGTTTTGATTGATTTTGACTACAAAAGTTTCATTAAAAAAAGAAAATAAACGGTGTTACGTTGTTTTAGGTTTTCTAGTACTCCATGCCTTCAGGGCCTTGTCTAGGTGGCATTGGTGGTGGTTTAGCAGCTGCAATGACATCATCTATTCTGAGAATCATCGAAGTTGCTTCCAGAGCGGACTTTATAGCTTGTTCTTTTACGCTTAATGGCTCTATTACACCCTCTTTCATCATGTCTACTATCTCTCCTGAGAAGGCGTTTAAGCCTCTCCACAAGCCATTTGTCTTCTCATGAGCGGCTCTTAATGCAACTAAGATGTCTATTGGATCAAGTCCGGCATTTTCAGCTAGGGTTGTCGGAATGACTTCTAAGGCGTCAGCGTAGGCTTCTATAGCTAACTGCTCTCTTCCGCCTACTTTAGCCGAGTACTCGTGAATTTTCTTGGACAATTCCGCTTCTATAGCTCCTCCTCCGGCAACGATTTTGTTCTCCTTTACTACATCAACTATAACGCACAGTGCATCGTTAAGTGCTCTTTCAGCTTCGTCGACGAGCCTCTCTAATCCAGCTCTAATCAGAATTGCAACCGCCTTGGGATTCTTGCAGCCTTCTACGAATACTAGCTTGTCTTCACCGATTCTTCGTTCTTCAGCTAACTTCGCTAAACCTAAGTCATCAACTTTAAGATCTTCAAGGTTTGTTACGACTTTCCCGCCTGTTGCTTTGGCGAGCTTCTCCATGTCTGAGGCCTTTATCCTTCTGACTGCCATGACTCCTTTCTTAGCTAGGAAGTGCTGAGCCATATCATCAATACCTCGTTGGCATAGGACTACATTAGCTCCTGCTTTTGTTACCTTGTCTACCATTTCTCTTAGCATTCTAGACTCTTCTTCTAAGAAGGCTTTCATTTGAAGAGGATCTCTTATCCGTATCTCGGCATCCATCTCTGTCTTTTCTATCTCGAGAGGACAATCAAGTAGCGCTATCTTAGCATCTTCGACCTTCTTGGGCATATCAGGATGAATTACTTCCTTATCGACGATTATCCCTCTGACCAATTCGGTGTCAAAGAGGCTCTTTCCCGTCTTCTTCACAATTTGAATATCGTCCTTGTCAGCAGTCATCTTTCCAGCTTTTTTCTCGGCAACCTGTCTCACAGCGTCGATTGAGATATCAGCGAAATGATCCCGGGCGATACCTATAATCTTACCGCGCATAGAAGTCAAAGCAATCTTTTTCAAAGTCTCTCTGTCATCTATGTTGACGTCAACGCTGATCTCTCTTAGTACTTTGATTGCTTCTTCAGCAGCTTTTCTATAACCCGCAACAATCGTTGTTGCATGAATATTCTTATCGAGGAGTTCCTCTGCCCTCTTAAGGAGTTCACCAGAAAGAATTACAGCTGTTGTTGTTCCATCTCCCACTTCGTCGTCTTGAGTCTTAGCAACCTCAACGATCATCTTCGCAGCGGGATGCTGAACATCAATCTCCTTGAGAATTTCGTGTCCATCGTTAGTTATAGTTATGTCTCCTAGACCGTCGACAAGCATCTTATCCATACCTCGAGGACCGAGGGTTGCCTTCACCACATCAGCTACGATTTTAGCAGCAGAGATGTTAGCTAACTGTGCTTCTTTACCTCTTCTACGGCTAGATCCTTCTTTCAATATTAGAATGGGTTGACTTGACAAACCACTTGGAACAGCGGTGGCCATAATAATTTTTCCTCCAACTATGATTGAAACAAGGTAGAAAAACAAAAAATCTCTAATATAAATTTTTTCATAAACCTATACGGATGTGACTTCGGGTAAAAAATCCCTGAATTAAAAAAGAAAGAAAGGTCGATGATACCTCATTCTTAATCTCTTAGAACCTTTTTTAAAGCAATTACAATGTCTTCAGCTTTAACTGTCTTCCTATGCGCATGTCTTGTGAAGTCTAAGGCTTCTTTTGCAATTCTAACTCCAATTGCATCTAATGCTTTCCTAAGTTCATCTGCAGCTTCTTCGCTAACTCTTTCAGCGCCAGCCTTTTTTATTATTCTATGCATAGGCGCTAATTGCAAGTCTTCATCTGACAAATTTCATCACTCCTTGAATCTATCTCTAACTTGAAATCCCATATTTACCCTTTA
>JAUPKU010000084.1 GCA_030837285.1 Thermoproteota archaeon
AAGCTGATGATTCTAATGCCGGGACAATTTCTTTAACTGGAGTTTCTTTTTTTGATTCTTTTGCAGACCATGAAACTTATACATTTGAATTTACTGATTCTACTTCCTTTAGTGTTAGCGGGGATGTTGTCGGAAGTATTGGTTCTGGAAATATTTTGGCTGTGTTCGTTGCTGCTGGAAGGTTTACTGTCCCTATTGCTAATTGGAGCGGAAGAGCAGTATCTGGAGATAAGTGGTATATAACAGCTTCTTCTGATATGAGCGATGATGATGGTCATGAATTCATCGTAGATGCAACAAAGAAAATTAATGCTCAATTAGGAAGAATTTACGGATTGTCAAGCAACATTTCTTTCTATGACAGCACAGATGCTGAGCTACCGGATGCAGTTTCTTATTCATGCGTAAGATATGCGGCTTATGATATTTTTCATTCTGTATATGCTGGAATAATGCCTGAAGGAGGAACTCTTGTTGAGAATTGGAAAAATTCAGCAGAGGAAATTCTTGAAGAATATATCTCTAGTCATGGAAGAGGGCCTATTTGGAAATCAAGAGAATCTCTAATTACTGAACTTGGAGTAGAAGGAATTGGAGACGGGATAATTGAAATTGATGAACTTTCTGATGCTAAGAATACGCAGTATGAGAGATGACCAATGATCAATAGCCTTGGATTAACTATTAAATATGATTTAATGACAGATCTTAGTATTGGAAAAAGATACTTAAGAGCATTAGATCAAGTTCCTCCGAGTGTTTGGGAAGCAGTAGAAGAATTTGCATTAAAGTTAGCGAGAGAAAGAGCTATAAACATTCCAAGGTTTAATGTTTCTCAATCTACTCAGAACTGGAGAAAAAAGAAAGCAAAGAGTGATACATACAAAGTGGAAACTCACAGAGGGGAGTTTAAGAAAGTTTTAGCTGGTCCAAGGGTGGGAAAAAGGACTTCTACTTTCGTCGATGATTTAAGAGAATCAAGAGCTCCTTATATTGAGTATGGGATAGGCAGCGAAGGAAGCGAAATTATTAACGGAACATTTAAATATCAAATTCATGCTGAGGATTACGTCTATAATTATCCAGGAAACAGAAAAGGGTTTCTTGGATATCTAATTAAAAAAGGGATTGTTCCAGAAGGCGGCTACATGGCAATGGATACTAGTCAGGAAGAGGCGATTCTGGATATGCTCGAAATAGAAGTAAGCAAATACCTAGGACTTGAATGGGAAAAGCTTACATGGACGGGCGGAAATTAAATCATGGCAGTAGTTGATTTCAGGGGCGAAGATAACTATTTCAGAAATGCAGTTTTAAACTGTATAGAAGTTCTTAAAAAATTCAAAAGCGAGAATAAAAGAGAAGTTCGAAATTTTTATGAAGAAGATGTTCTTATTCCTAATCCTCCTTGTTTTGTTGTTTTAGCAGAAGGATCTAGAGATGAATTAAGAGCTTCTCAAGCTTTAACGGTTATGAAATATACGGTTTATATTAATTTGACAATTTGGTATTATTACGCAGATTTAACAGAAGAAACAAAGAGAAACGAAATCACATATGTTCTTTGGGAAATTTCTGAGTTGTTAAAGAGAAACATAACTCTTAATGGTTTTGTTCCTAAGCTGGGAACAGAGGTAACTGCTGTAAGGTGGATGCCTCGGCCAAGGGGGGATAGGATTTTAGCAGGAGGGAATATAAGTCTCCTTGTTAAAAAACTTTACAGGACAGAAACTGCTGCTTAGAAAGGATTGGTAGGAATCCTTTAAGATAGATGGGGAAGAAAGTAAAGGTTCTAAGAAAAGACTCTAACCGCTAACAAAGGCTTTTTTAATAGAAGGAGGTGATAGCGAATGACTTTGTATGTCGGCCCCGCAGTTGGCGCGAGAGGACAGATAGGGTTTGCAGAAGAAGGTGCTTGGGGATGTCAGCAACAAACTCCTGATAAATTTGTGGAAATGAACGGAGAGGGTATTGTCTCTGAAATTGGCACTCTTGTTTCTGGAGCTCTTAGGTCTGACCGAGCTGTCCACAAAATGATAAGTGGAGTAGAAGCTGCTGGAGGAGATGTTGAATGCGAAATTGCTCCTAAGGGATTTGAAACGTGGTTCAAACATGCTCTTGGAGATGTTACCACGACTAGAGTAGATACGGCATTCATCATAGAATGTACTAATCGTTCAGAAACGAAGTGTGAGCTGACAATTACTCATACTGCTGGAGTTGCGACTAATCTAGCGATTGATATGGATATAGGAGCGGATGTTTCTTTAGATCTTACAAATGCTTCCTATGACGCGATTGCTGAGGTTATGGCTGCGATTAATGCTCATGCAAATCTTGCTTGTTACAGTCCCTATCAAGCTATTCAGGGAGTGTGGCAAACAACGATTCACGCGAGCGATTATTTGGCAGGTACGGATAATAGCAATTGCTTAGAAGAATGTGATAATATTGATATTCTAAGCACTCCGAGCAGAATGTGGGTAGTTGGTACTGAATGGGGAGTATATTCTCATCAGATTCAGTGCGGAGCAAGTCTTCCTCCCGGAGCGTCAATTGAAGCAGGAAGGGATGTTGCTGCATTTCTATATTCGGGAAGTAAGATCAACACGATGGAGCTTAGTGCTCAGCCCTCTGAGTTCTTTATGGGAACTTTTGGGTTTATGGCTAAAGGTGCAACGACTGCTTCTACACCCACAGCCATTTCTACGAATACGGGAAATGCGAAGAATGCTTTTAAGATCCGGTACACTGGAGAAAATCCGACAGCAACTTTGGCAATTGATTCTAGCAATTATACAATAACTATTGGGATTGATGGAACTTCAGAAGATATTCTTCATAATCTCAATGAACCCTATGTCGATCCTCTAACCGGAATTGTTTACAATCTGCAGAGATTAGGTGGACTTGTTGATTATCTTAATGACTTGTCCTATATGGATTGCCAAATTGCAGATTATGCAAATCCGAATGCTCTGTCAACCACAATTAACCACTATCCTGCAGCAGATATTACTTCCGCAGATTATGTTTGGTTTAATTTTGAACATACGGGCACGAAATCCTTGCCTGTATTGTGGGGAGATTATATCGGGTCAGATGTAGGAGATTCTGTTAGGTTCTATATTCAGGTTGTAGTGGGAGGAGCTACGGGAACCGCTACTCTTCAGTTTAAGAAGACAACTAGCGGATCTTATGGGAATACAGCTACAACTTCTGCAACTGAACCAACAGAAGTCAGAACCGACGCAAACGTTGATTCTGGGTTTACCGTTTTCTTCCCAGATAATACGGAACTTGTTGCTGGAGATACTTGGTATTTTGAGACAATTAAGCCTGTAACATCCGCAACTTATGCGACCATTGATCCTTTCTCTGGATTCGAAGGAGCTCTTTCTCTAGACAGCGTGTCTGCTGCTATTATGGGGTGGACGTGTACTGTGAATAACAATCTGTTTGGAGAAAAGTATCATCTTGGAGAAAGGACAAGGGCAAAGGAGCCTGAGCAGAAGAGAAATGTAGAAGGAACGGTTAATGCCGAGTTTGATGATCTTGATTTTTATCGCAAGTTCATTAATAAGATTGCGATGGATCTTTCTATGGTATTTACTTCTGCTGATTACATTAGCACAACGGCTCTTGGAAACAGCGCGAGTCAGTATTCGATGACAGTTAGGCAACCTAACATCAAATTTGGAGGAACGACTCCTACGGCTTCTGACGAAGGGATTATTACTGTTGATCTTCCTTATACTGCTATGTGGGATGATATTAACAATATTCCAGAACTTAGGATTACTGTTGTATCAAATGTGCCCTACGTGTAAGGAAAAAGGAAATATGAATTAGTCTTGCCCCAAAAATAGGAGAGAGGGATTTTAAATCCTCTCTCCTCCTCTTCAAAAGGAAAGGAGGTTATCATGTATGCCCGTTCTTCTAAAATTAAGTCTGTTGTTTTGGACTCCTTTCCTTATTTTCATCTTTTCTCAAAGAAAAATTGCGATAATTCTTTATCGGGTGATTTACGAAAGAGGCATTATTTCGCCTTTAATCTTCAGGACTTATGCAAAAGCATCTTTTGGAACGATTAGGAATTTTAGAGAATTTAATAATTACATCATCTCTTCATTGAACTTGAAAGGAGTAATGAACATGGGAAAGATTTATGGAATTAAGCCGGATCAGATTCAGGAATTTGAACCCAAAGGGCAAGAAGGGGTTGCGGTGGAAGAAAGGCTTGTGTTTTTATGCAAGTCTCTTGACGTAAACTTAGCTGCGAGAATTACTGATCAAGTTTATACAGCTAAGGGATTTGGAGCAAAGAGAGAAGAACTTCTCAGAGCAGGTACGCAAGAAATTGAAATTCTTCGAAGAGGGTTAGTTGGCTGGAAGAATTATTTTTATGATGATGATACTGAGATCGAATGGACTACTATTCCCAAAGAATTAAGTAAGCAAAAAGCAGATGCAATCATGGATCAGAATCTAAATAAGATTAGTCCTGAACTCAGAGGCCAGATTGCAGACTTTATTCGGGGGACTAGTACGGCCGACTCGGACTGATTGAAGAGCTAAGGCTCGCTATTAGATGGAGCATAGCTCTCAAATATATGAAGAATGCAAAAGAGTTTGATTGTGATTATTGTGAAAGCAAGAAAGATCTAAAACAAAACAGAAATTGTGGGTGGGAACAGTCTGGAGAATGTAGTGGTTGTGGGGAAATAAAATTTGAGGATGCTATTCGAGATCCTAAAGATTCAAAGTTTTATTGCCCTATATGCGGGGGTAGGGTTAGGTGGGGAAGAGCGTCAGAATTTATTCTAGGCAACTACAGAACACCAGGTTGCCCTAAGTCCATGCTAACCGAGAGAGCGGTTTTTTTGATTCAGTTAGTAGATTGGTCGGATGAAGTGGGGATATTGCCAACGGCTGATCATTTGTTAGACGAAAGTTTGTTTTATTTTGAACTTAGGAATTTTATCATTTCGGAAAGAAACAGATCTGAAGAAGAAATGATGCCTAAAGAGAAAAAATAGTTGAGGAGTTTTTGAGATGCCTTCGCAAAGAGAAATGGATCTG
>JAUPKU010000085.1 GCA_030837285.1 Thermoproteota archaeon
CTTGATATTAGCAAGCATTCTAATTTTCAGTAATAATCTCCTAATAGCTTCTGCAAGAAAAGTTAAGATTATTCAATATGGGGAATTATCAATAACGTTTGGCAATGAGACGATAATCAATGCTCTAGGTAATTTCAACATTCTATGGATATTCGCAGGATTATTTCCTCTTCTAACCAGTATCATGTTCTTTTTGAGGCCAGAAAAACGAAGAATCTGGTCTATAATTATGATTTCATCTTCTTTGATAAGTGTATTCACTGGTGGAGGTTTCATTGTCGGAGTCGTTGCAATAGTTATTTTTGGCCTTGTATCATTCTACGGGAATACGATTCCTCACCAATCCGCGTCAAAACTAGAAATCATCTGTTTATTTATCATGGCATTCATAGGCAACGAAGCAGATAATATGTGGGGATCTTTAGTCTTCTCAATTCCTTTTGTATATCAAACAATATATGCGATTCCAATAGATTACGTTAGATCCCTCTTCCTCATTAGTCCCTTCGCATATCCCTCTATTCGTTTCCTCCAAGCAATCGTAGCCACTGTGATAGCGGTTCCGCTTCTAAGAACTCTTAGAACAGCCAAATTTATTCCAAAATCCATTTGGATAGGTGGAGAAAAGAAAAACGAAGAGATATAGAATTTCCTCTCATATCATCAGAATATTTAAAAATTGTGAATGATTATAACAAAAAAGCACTTGTTTCTCTAATCTTAAGAACGATTGTTTTGTGAAGTCAATAAAATTGTTGATAGAGAGATTATAGGTTGATCTTAACCAGCTTCACCTTTGAGTTCAATAATGATTCCTTCAATATTGACTTTAATCTTTTCGATCTTCCTTTCATTATTATCCCTTAGGCTTTCATAAGCGTCTCTAGCCAAATTCCTCGACCTGTACCTCGCTGTATTCTTATTTATTTCTGCTTCTAAATTCCTTATCTCAGTCTCGCTATTCTCGATTTTGATGATTAGTCCAGCGAATTGAGGCCCAAGTTGTTTAATTTTCTCCTTAAGACTTGATGATTCTCTAGTTGCAAGACGAAGATGTTCAATAATTAAACTCCTTCTACGATTATAATCTCTTTTCCCAATTTTGCCATTATCCAAATCATTTTCTAAACCCCTCATTTCATTTTCAAGAGTCATTTTCTCATCATAGACTTCGGCAAAAGTAGCAACTAATTTAACATTTTCACCTGAAATAGACTCCCTTGGACTTTTTTTAAAACGCCTACGATAAATAACTATAGAACTGAATGCGATAACAACTATTCCTACAAAGATTGCTGGACGGAGAGCAACCCAAAGTATGACATATTGATACTGTACCATCAAATCAAAATTGTTGATAGTAGTAACACCTTGAAGATTGTATACCATTGTTTGAGTTAATCCTTTCATTATCAAAGCGTTGTTTATTGGAGAACTAGTTAAAAATGTAGCGCCCTCCGGTAGCACTACCCTGATTATTAACGTTTGGATTTTCCATTGAGGGTTGATGAATAGTTTTGTTTTAAGTTGATAATTGTTCCAAGAGTTCTGGCTTATAGGAGTCTGTTTCATCTTATAGTTGATTGTAAGATTATATGCGTCATATAACCTGTTTGAATCTTCTTTTCCACGAAGTGGATAACGAAAAGCGACATTCACAATGCTTATGGTTCCACCATCATATCTCGTGAAAGTTAATGCGCCAAATGAATCAAAGATAGACAGAACATCACTATTCTTAGGAATTGTGAAGTTCATCTTAGAGAAACTTGTCAGTCCCACATTACGGATGATATATGAGTCATAAAAAATAGCATTACCAAATCCATCGAGCACTATCTCCCGTCCTGCAGATTCACCTTTAACTAAATTGATGCTTCCATTAAATGAAACATTTCCTATCTCGTTTGAATACGCTCCTAAAGGAGATTCTATATGTTGTAGGCTACTCCAACTACCATTTTGAAAGTTAGCACCACTTGGAAGTTTCACGACTACTTCACAAGACTCAGCATTCCAAACTAAAGAAGGATACTTTGGAAATAAGGAACCATAAACTTGTGTAGTCGAATTTAAGATTGAAAAGAGCCCTGAGAACGCAAAGGAGACAGAGAAATCGTACTCTGCGTTCTGTAAAACAAATGTTGGATAGAGAGAGATGTTCATCCAGTAAATGTTTGAATTATTTAAAGTAATATTCTTTGTTATACCAAGTTCTGTTCCATCAGTCGTGATAGCAATTAAACTATCTAGGTTAGCCGCAAAGCTTTTTTTAAAGCCTATCAGAAAACTCGAAATGGGATCGGTAGTATTGTTATGAAGTTTTATTGTATTGTTTACAATCAGGTTTCCATCCTCTTCAATCTGGATTATATGTTTCAAATTAATTCTGGGAGAATAAGACGAGGAAATTGCATTAGAAAATTCAACAGGGTTCATGAGGCTTTGAATTAAGATAATTAAAATCATAATCATAATGACAAAACTTACTTTAAACCTAGAACTCATTAATTGTCTGCTTTTCATATCTGATTCTTCACTCGGTTAGAGGTAGATGATTTAATATAACAGATTTTTAACATTTCCTATCAGAAAGAGTATTAAATCAAGTTTTTATTTGAATATTGTTCCTAGCTCAGTGAAAAAATTTTAATTTATATAAAAATCTTTTTAATAGCGTAAGTTTCCATACACTTTATTAATATGAAGTAAAAAAAAGAACGGTAAACACATTTCTAGAGGAATCATTAATGAGTGAAATTGTAAAAACTATTCAGGAGAAGGTAGGAGAAATAATCGACCCCGAAACGGGTATGACACTCGGAGAGATGGAACTTATCAAGAAAGTTGAGGAAAAAGAGCCAGGTATCATCAATGTTGAGTTCATACCAACAAGCCCATTCTGCCCTATAGCCTTTAAATTTGCAATGGACATAAAGAAAACTGTCCTAGATGTCAAAGGAGTGAAAAAGGTAACAGTTTACTGTCGCGGACACGCCATGGAAGAACAGATAAATCAGATGGTAAATAAAGAATAAGGATATTTTATTCCATTATTTCTCCTTCCAAATACGTCGGAAAAACATTCTTAGTATGAATTTTCAACAGTTCTCCCATTAAATTTTCCTTACTTCTAATTATTACAGGCTTATAGGCAAAGTTCCTTCCAATCCATGAACCATTCTTTCCTCTCTCGTCAATTATAATCTCACCAATCCAATTAAGCCAAAAGTTATTCTGCTTAAACGAAGTTTCCCTACACAACTCCGTCATTTTTCTACTTCTTAACTTGATTACCTCATTGGAGAACATAGACATATTCATAGCTGGTGTTCCAGGTCTTGGAAAGAATTTGGATATATTTACAATATCAGGTTTAACTTTTCTCACTAAAGTCAATGAATCTTCGAAAGCATCTTCACTCTCACTCGGAAATCCACAAATCACATCGGTGGCTATGGTTATATCGGGAATAGCTCTTCTGAATGAATGAATTATGGTTAAGAAATCTTCTACTGTATAGGGACGATTCATACTCTTCAAAACTGCATTATTACCACTCTGAACTGGTATATGGAGGAATTTGAAGATCTTATCCTTTTTGTAGACCTCAATCAATTGATCAAGAATAATCAAAACGTGATGAGGATTCATCATGCCCACCCGTAAGAAGAACTCCCCCTTAATTGCGCAAATTTCTTCCAGCAATTTAGTGATGTTTTCTTCGATATCCAATCCGTAGGCGCCCACGTCTTGTGCGGTTATCCAGAATTCCTTAATTCCTTTTTGAACATTATTCTCAATTTTCTTGACAATTTCCTTTAAAGGATAAGAAAATAAACTTCCCCTCGCAAATCTCGTACAACAAAAAGTGCAAGAACCTAAACATCCCTCACAGATTTGAACTATTTCTAAAATCTCTCCTGATTGAATCTTAGGAAGCCCAATCTTGATTTTATGTTCGTGTTCAAAAAATACCTCATTACTATGGCCACATTCAACATTTTTCATCAAAATGGGAATCTTATCAATTGAACGAGGATCCAAAACAGCGACATAATCAGGAATTGCATTTTTAATAGCTGCGAGATCGATCTTAGGTAGACATCCTGAAACTACAATCGGCTTTCTTAAACCTTTGAAGAAAAGTAATCTACTGAGAATTCTATCCTCTGTAGCTTTCTTGACACCACAGGTATTCACAAGAATTAAATCCGCCATAGTTGGGTCTTTTACAACTATATAGCCACAACCTTCAAGAAGCGCGTGGATGACTTCAGAATCAAACTTATTTGAGGTACATCCATAATTTTCTAAAAAAATATATTTCAATGTCATACAATCCAATACCAAATTTATCTTAACTTTTCAAGAATGAAAAAATAATTTCTCATTAATATTCATAGTTCTAACACAAATATGTTAAAGAAATGTGTCAGTAATTTGTCAAGGTTCTCAAAGTATCAGCAACGATGATACCAATTATATAAATATAATTTGTACGTTTGTATTTAAATCGTATTTACATGTAAATACCTATTGCAATATATCAAGAGAGCCTGTAATTCTGTTAAAGGGGAGGTGGACCGCTTGAAGCTCATCACCATTCATTTACCTGAATCCTATATTAAAGATTTAGATGGTCTAGTAGATGAAAATTTCTATCCAAATAGGGCTGAGGCAATCCGTGTAGCAGTAAGAGATATGCTCGTAAATGAAGTTTGGGAAAAGAAGAAGTCCGATGAAGGTGTCATATTCCGAGTTGAATAATACAGTATCAATCGAAACAGTTGAACATGAACAACTAGCTTTACTATGGCGTAACGTGAGAACGATGTACATAGATAATATAGAAGAATGTGAAGATAATGAAACTGTGATTTTAAATCTTAATCTTTACCAAATCGAAGAAGACCTAAAAATAGAAGATTTTTAACAATATTTTCAATATTTCAATTTATTGAAAACAACCTTCCTAAATTTTTTAAATTCTTAATTTTTAAAATATAATAAGATAGGTCTAGAGAAGAGAGGGCTAACTGATATCTATTTAAACATCATTGAATATCAGTTTCTGTTAAAAAACTTTCAAAGCTAAGATAGCATTGTTCATTGTAATGCAGCTAAAGAATACCTGAAACACTAGAGGAGAAATTAGAAAATCTATGAATGAGAATGAGGAAATTCAACCAGGACGTATACTTGTCTTGTGTGCTTTGCCCTACACTAATGCAGTACCCCACATAGGTAATATTGTTGGCTCTCACCTGCCTGCAGATATATTTGCTAGATATTGTAGGCTACGGGGCAAAGAAACTCTTTTCATAGGTGGAGCAGATGAGAACGGAACACCTACAGAAGTAGCTACTATTGAGCTACACGTTTCACCTAAACAACTTACCGACGCACTGTATCTAATTCACAAGAAGATATACAACTGGTTCTGGATCTCCTATGATAACTTCTCGCGTACCTCGACATCAACACATCATAAAACAACTCAGGAATTCTTTAGTAAAATCTATGAAAACGGTTACATATCAGAAGGTGTCCTTAGTCTGCCTTACTGCGAACATGACAAACTCTTTCTACCGGACCGATATGTGGAAGGGACATGCCCTTATTGCCAATACTCAAAAGCAAGAGGAGATCAATGCGAGCAGTGTACAAGACTACTTGATCCAGATCAGCTTTTAAAGCCAAGATGCAAGATCTGTGGTAACACGCCTATCGTCAAGGAAAGCAAGCACTTATTTTTAGAATTGGAAAAGTTGATTCCTCAACTAGATGAATGGATTAGATCGAATAAACATTGGAGGATACAAGTAATTTCTTTGGCATTGGGGTGGATAAAAGAAGGGTTGAAACGGCGCTGCATAACCCGCGACTTGAAATGGGGCGTACCTGTTCCTTTAGAAGGCTATAAGGAGAAAGTGTTGTATGTATGGTTTGATGCGCCAATAGGTTATCTTTCTTTCACAAAAGAATGGGCAGAAACCAATAATATGCCAGAAGAATGGAGAAACTATTGGGATTTAGAAAAGGGGAAAGAAGCGAAGATTTACAATTTCATAGGGAAGGATAACATTCCATTTCATACAATATTCTGGCCAGCAATGATAATGGCGCACGGCGGTTTGAAGTTGCCGTACAATGTGATTGGCCTTCAATACTGTAATTATGAGGGGGATAAGATATCCAAGAGCAGAAGTTGGGGTATCTTTTGTGAGAAACTGCCTGAATCAGGTGTAGATTCAGATGTTTGGCGATATTACTTGACATATTTGATACCCGAAACTAAAGATTCAGATTTCAAGTGGGAAGACTTTGAGAATAGAGTGAACTCAGAATACGTTGGAAACATAGGGAACTTTATTCATCGTACTTCCACTTTCGTTTGGAAATATTTGGGTGGTGAATTACCAGCAGTTCAGTTGAATAAAGAAGAGAGTATTGTTAAAGAAATCTTTTTGACAAAGAAGAAGATTGAGGAGCTCCTTGATAACGTCAGACTGAGAGATGCCCTTACAGAAATTTTGAGCTTATCAGATAAGGGTAACAGGTACTTCCAGGAAAACAAACCATGGGAATTAATAAAGGGAAGTGAAACTGATAAAGAAAAATGCGTTCATATAATTTATGTCTGTACTTTATTAAGCATAAGCTTATCGATTCTTCTAGAGCCGTTCATACCAAAAACTTCTGAGAGAATATTGAATCAATTGAATATCAATTTCCAAGAAAAATGGGATTCTATAGGTCATCCTTTCAGTAAAGTCAAGCATAAGATAAATGAACCACATGTGCTCTTTGAGAAACTTACTAAAGAGAAGGTTGAAATGCTGAAGGCTACGGTTACGAAGATGACGCCTCTTGAAGAATTCCTAAGAAAAGAAAAGGAGAGTTAGAGTTTTTCTTTTTCTAAGCTCTCAAGTACCGGAGTCGAAATTCTGAACATAAGCCTTCTGACTCTTGGTCAGAGCATCTATATTAATGCCCATCATCTCAAGTTTTACTCTAGCGACGCTTTCATCAATTTCTCCTGGAATCTCGTAGACTCTGTTTTCTAGTTGCCCTTTATTCAAAGTCAAGTACTCAGCAGCCAGAGCTTGAACGGAGAAACTTAAGTCCATTATCTCGGAGGGATGTCCTCCCAAAGTGACAAGGTTAGCTAGTCTCCCCTCTCCAATAAGATATAATCTTTTACCGTTTGGAAGAGTGTATTCATTCACATACTCGTTTATGAAGTCTTTTTTTTCAGCTAATTTCTCCAACTCTTCTACGGAGATTTCAACGTTAAAATGTCCTAAATTCGCGAGTATGGTGCCGTCTTTCATCTTTTGGAAATGCTCTCTGGTGACAACATCTTTACAGCTAGTCGATGTGAAGATCATGTCTGCTTCCTTTACTGCATCGATCATAGGCAAGACTCTATAACCATCCATAAGCGCTTCCAAAGCTCTAACAGGGTCAATTTCAGTTACTATAACATTAGCTCCTAAGCCTTCCGCCCGCATAGCCATTCCCTTTGAGCACCAACCATAACCTGCAATGACAACAATCTTTCCAGCGAAGAGTACATTTAATGCCTTTACTGCTGAAATAACGCCTTGACCAGTACCATAACGATTGTCAAACATCATTTTCACTTTAGCATTATTTACAGCGACAACTGGAATCTTGAGCTTCCCCTGGCAACTCATAATTCGGAGTCTGTTAACTCCTGTTGTAGTTTCTTCTTGACCACCAATCACCTTTCTTAGTATCGATTCTTCTTTATGCGCTGTAACTATGAGGTCAGCTCCATCATCAATCAAGATGTCAGGAGTATAATTCAAAGTCTGTTTTATGCAGTCGTAGTATTCGTTGTTATTTCCTCGCCAAGCATATACCTTGATGTCTTCTGTTGCAAGTGCTGCTGCGATATCATCCTGAGTACTAAGAGGATTTGAACCACATAAAGCAATGTTAGCGCCTGCCGCTTTGAGAGTACGTGCCAATACAGCAGTTTCCCTTGTTACATGGAGACATGCGCTGATGGTGATGTTTCTTAGTGGTTTTTCTTTTTCGAATCGTCTTCTGATTCCTAAAAGAGTTGGCATCCTTGACTCAGCCAAGTATATTGATTTCATACCTCCCTCTGAAAGATCAATATTCTTTACTCTATACTTTGGAAGCAAGATTTCAACCTCTACTCCAATCTCAGTTGGGACATATTTATTCTTTTTAACTGATGATTTCTTGTTTATACAAAATTTGCGTAAGATTTATTTGCTTGCATCCTTCCATAAACTTGCATCTAATTGTTTAATTAGAAAAATTATAAGTAGAAAGGAAGGCTTGATATTCATGTTCTATTGTAAAGATGTGTTTGGTGATCATAGATGTCAGATAAATCGTACATGAAATTGCTGGATAAAGCATGGTCTCAGCTTCCTCCTGATGTCACAAAGAAAGATAGATTTGAGTTACCTAAACCAGCGAGTTCAATAGCTGGCAACAGGACAGTTTTGTTTAACTTGAAAGAGATAAGTGATAGACTGCGAAGAGATAAAGAACATATATTAAAGTATTTGGCTGGTGAACTAGCGACAGCCGGGACTATAGATGGGAATCGTGGCATCTTTCAAGGAAAGTTTGATAATAGAACTCTAGAAAAGTTATTGGAAAGGTATACCCAAGAGTTTGTCCTATGTCCTACTTGTCGTCAGCCAGATACGAAGATTGTCAGAGAAGAGCGTCTCTATTTTCTCCTCTGTGAAGCTTGTGGAGCAAGATCATCAATTAGAGGTATGTGATAAATTAATAGAAGCTTCGAAAGTTCTATATTATATTTGATACAATTTGCTTGAATGAAGAATTTCAGGAGAAGCTTTGAATGGCAAAGGCATCGAAGATATCGGTGAATATTATAAAGCAAGGAAGGCATGTACTTGTTGCGGCTTGTGACGCGGACCTTTTAGGAAAGACTTTGAAGTTTGGGAGAGTCAACTTCGAGGTAAGAGAGGATTTCTATGGTGGCTGTATTGTACATGTTGACGAGGCTGTAAGTATGATAAGGAATGCGACTAATGTTAACCTCGTTGGATCAATCATCATAAATAGGGCCATTAAGGAGAAGCTAGTTCATCCTCAGGCGGTACTTGATATTGCTGGAGTACCTCATGCTCAGATTATTAAGTTATAAACGACTAGTATTGTAAGGTTTAAGAATGAGATACTCTCTCTAAAAAGAGAATTAGTTCTAAGGAGATTGACACCTACGGGGAAAAAGAAGGTTATTACGGAGGAAGAGATTAGACAGCAGAGACTTCCGTCGGAGGGCGAGATCCTCGGAATAGTGATACAGTTACTTGGCTATGATAGAATCATGGTTAAGTGTGCAGATGGCAACACTCGGCTGTGTAGGATAAGAGGTCAGATGAAGAGGAGGGTGTGGATCAAGTCGGGGGATACAGTCCTTGTTGCACCTTGGGATTTTCAAGCTGATAAACGAGGAGATATTGTCTGGAGGTATACTCAATCTCAAGCAGAGGAACTTAAAAGTAAAGGTTACTTGACTTTATAGGGAGCAGAGGATACAGGTGGAAGTAAGCAAGAAGATTGAAGGAAGACTTCAGATAAAAGAAAGACGATTTGAAACTGAACAGTCGAATAAAGAGAAGCGATCTGAAGATTATGACGCTCTAGAGGAAGTCTTTGACAAACCTACCCTCATGACTGTTTACGGCCTCCTTAACAAGGGCACTATAAAGAATATTTACGGAGTTGTTAGCTCGGGTAAAGAGTCAAGGATCTACCATGGAACCGGTTCTCAAGAGGAGGACCTTGCAGTAAAGATTTATCTGACAGGTTCCGCCGTCTTCAAGAGGGGAATGCTCCCTTACATACAAGGTGATCCCCGATTCAAATCCATCAAGAAGGATACGCGTTCCCTAGTCTATCTTTGGGCACAAAAGGAGTTCAAGAATCTTCAAAGAGCACATGATTCAGGGGTTTGTGTGCCTAAGCCTATTCATGTCGAAAAAAACGTTTTGATAATGGAGTTTATAGGCGAAGATGGAGTGGCTGCACCTTTATTGAAGGAGAAACCTCCTAAACATCCTACCAAAATGTACAAGACATTACTTCAGTACGTCAAAATCCTCTACAAAAAGGCGAATCTCGTTCATGGTGACTTAAGCGAATATAACATAATGAATCTTCATGAAAAACCTGTAATATTCGATGTCTCCCAATCTGTTTTAACTGAACACCCTAATGCGGAAAGTTTTCTCCGTAGGGATCTAGAGAACCTGAACCATTTCTTCAAAGGGCTTGGGATTAAAACTAGAGATATAGAATTACTTTTCAAGTGGGTAACCAAAGATGAGTGAAAATATCATTCGCACAAAAATCCCAGTTGAACGTATCGGCGTGCTCATAGGCGCTGAGGGAACCGCCAAGAGGACGATTGAGGAGAAATTCAACGTCATAGTAGAAGTAGACAGTAAAACAGGAGATGTAGAGATCAAGTCAGACACGAAATCGCCTGATCCCACGACAATTCTAAGAGTGCGAGACATGATCTTAGCCATTGGAAGAGGGTTCTCCCCAGAAAGAGCGTTAAGACTTCTCAACGAAGAGGTCACTTTGGGAATAATTGATCTTAGAGACATCTTTGGAAAATCCGAATCTGACATCCAAAGGGTTAAAGGACGGATAATTGGTAAGAATGGCAAAACTAGACAGATGATAGAGGAGTTAACTGGGGCGAATGTATCAGTTTACGGTCATACAATATCAATTATAGGCGAATTAGATCAGTTTGAAGTAACGAAGGAGGCCATAGATATGCTCATCGAAGGAAGAATGCATAAAAGCGTCTATGGTTTCCTCTACAGAAAAAGAGCTGATTTGAAGAAGAATAAGTTAGAACTCTGGAAACCTCCCTTACCAAAACCTATAGATGAGGAATGAATAAATGGCTGAAAGATTCTCCGAGATTAGTGCGGCAGATTTTTTCTATCGTAATAGGGATTTAGCTGGATTTAATAATCCAACACGTGCACTTTATGCGGCTCTTAGAGAATTAGTGGAGAACTCGCTAGACGCATGTGAATTGTACAAAATCCCCCCTAAAATTTATGTGAGGTTATCCTCAGAAGGCGGCTCGGATGAAGCTGATGGGGGTGCTATCTATAGACTGAGAGTGGCTGACAATGGAAGTGGTGTTCCTCCTGAATATGTTCCTTCAGCTTTTGGACAGATATTGTTTGGATCAAAGTATAGACTTAGGCAGGTTCGAGGGACTTTTGGTCTCGGAGGTAAAATGGCTATTCTTTATGGTCAGATTACGACTCATGGTTCAGCCCGCATAATCTCAAGTGTTGGAGATGGGAGCATACATGAGTTTGAGATTAGGATAGACATCCAGCGGAACAAACCTGAAGTACTGAAAAGGAAGATTCATGAGAATCGGGATAAGTGGAGAGGAACTATAATCGACTTCTCTTTGGAAGGCGACTACACTAAGGCGATGTCTAAGATTCTTGAATATTTGAGACAGACGGGGATGGTCAATCCATACGCGGAGATTACTCTAGTGGATCCTCGGGGTAGGCTGTATCTCTTCGAAAGTGCGACTAATAAGATGCCTGAGCCGCCTTCTGAAACTGAACCGCATCCCTATGGCTGTGATGTTGAAACAATTCAGAGGATGATTAGTAGTACTCAATGCACTACTATGCTTAGCTTTATGATGGAGCATTTCCACAGGGTTGGCAAGAAGACTGCTGAAAGCTTCCTTGAGCACGTTGGCATAGAAGAGGATAAGAGTCCTAAAAGGCTTAATTCAAATGATCTTGTTAGAATAGTTCAGATGATGAAACCTGAGAATTTCAAAGGCTTCTTACCACCTGATCCCTCTTGTCTTTCGCCTTTAGGCGAAGAGTTGTTAGAGACAGGAATAAGAAAGGAATTACATCCCGAATTTGTTGTGGTTGAGCAGAGGAATCCTTCTGCATATTCAGGCTATCCTTTCATTGTTGAGGTAGGCATCGCCTATGGGGGTGAGATTCCAGCTGGTTCCAGCTTAGCACTCTATAGGTTTGCGAATAAGATTCCTCTACTTTATGATGAGGCGAGTGATGTTTCTCGAAAGGTTATGAACACTGAGATTAACTGGGGATACTACAAGATCAGTCAAGATCTTCCTATTGCCGTTATTATTCATATTTGTTCTACGAAAGTTCCTTACAAGACAGTTGGTAAGGAATTCATAGCAGATAGACCTGAGATTGAGCGTGAGATCAAGAATGGGATTAACAGTGTGGCAAGGCAACTTTCTCATCATCTATCGAAGAAGATCAGCATAGAACATGAGAAGGAACGCATTAGTATCTTCTCAAAGTATCTACCAAAAATCGCAAAATTCTCAACAGATCTTGCGGGAGAGAAGAAAGTTCCTAATGTTGAACCACTTTTAAGGAGTCTTGGGAGATATGAGTCGAGCGAAGAATAGAATCGATTCGATGAAGGCGAAGAAAGCATCGACCATACATACCCTAGAAGGTTTGGGTAAAGAATTGTATGGGCAGATGGAGAAAGGAGAGTTTCCTTGGATTAATATGCCAAGCCGTTCAACTGCTAACATATTGTATGATGAAATGCTAAAACAGTATGTCTTGGGAAAGAAGGATGTCAAAAGAAGTTCGAGGAACATTCGTCATATTAGACCTTTCACCCAGCTTGTCTGGACTGCCTCTTTCGCCCATGAACTCAGTAGTATGAGTAAGACTAGCACTTTAAGAGATGTCTTTTATTCCGCTCAAGCCTATGATGTCAACTTTAAGGATCAACAAGAGTCGGATAACAGCATTACTGATTTGGAGACTGTTCTTGGACTTGCTAGAGAGGACTTCAATGTTTACCCAGAAGAGCGTAGTGAGATCTTCGGGGATCTAACTATAGAGTACACTGTTCCTGGCTATGAGGGAAGACAAATTAATTTGACGATGCATCCTGATGGTTTGGCGATTGGGCCTGCTTTGACAACTGCTGACTTCATTGAGACAAAGGCGGATAAGGTTATAGTGATTGAGAAAGGTGCTATGTTTACGAGACTCATTGAGGAGCAAGCTCATAAGAATTTTAACGCTATTCTGATTCATACTGCTGGTCAGCCGCCAAGGTCTACCAGACATATTGTAAGGAGGCTTAGTCTCGAGAAAGGGTTACCGGTTTACGTTTTCTGTGATGCTGATCCATGGGGGATGGCTATTGCGATTACGATTATTTATGGGAGTGTAAATGCGGCTCATCTTAAGGAACTTGCGACTCCTGAGGCGAAGTGGATGGGGCTTTATAGTACAGATATTGAACGATACAAGCTGCCGCATGAGAGGCTGGAGAACGTTGATATTAAGAGATTGTATGATATGCAGAAGGACCCCCGCTGTGTTGAGGAGCCGTGGAAGGCTCAGATTGATGATTTTCTGAAGCATAAGAGTAAGTGTGAGCTTGAGGCGTTCTCTAGATATGGCTTGGACTATGTGGTTAAAAAGTATCTGCCAGAGAAGCTGAATGAAATAAATAAATAGCTAGAGAATAAAAAGGATATATAGTACTTTTTCAAGTTTCTATGGATGCGCGCCGGCGTAGCTTAGCTCGGTAGAGCAGCTGAATTGCAGAGTGCTATGCTCTGCTTTGCTGAAGCTGTTAACCAGTTGGTCAAAGGTTCGAGTCCTAGAGTGGTAGGCCAACCCTCCCATTCGACGAATTCGCCGGCGCCAATATTTTCTATATTTTTTTCTGAGTATCTTTTCCTTATAATGTTGGATGCTGCTTTGATATTGTTAAGGTATTTGTTGGCTTGTTCTTTTGTTGGGATTGTTTGATTGTGTATGCCTGAGGCTGAAGCTCTTTATTTTTTGGAGGGTAAGGGGTAGATATTGGGTTTCTGGCCTTTATTTTTTAAGTAGGCATTTTGCTGGCTTATTTTTCTAGATTAAGGTTGTGAGACAGAATCTTATTCATGGAAACTGGTATGAAAATGGAACGTTTTTCATAATGAATTTTCGTAGACTGCCTCTATTGTTTTCTGAGTTCTTCTATAGAGTACTACTGTTTTTGTTTTTTCAGTTATAGCAGATTGCTCAGATCTTGGGTGGTTTTCTTGAGCGGTTGAACACATAAGGCAGAGGTGTCTCTTCTGTGAGGTGGGTTGAATAAAGAGTTAAATATTCTGTTTCGATATCAAATCTTTCAGCGTGCTATTGCATGTCGGAGCGAATTAATCGCTCGTTAATAGTGCGCTTGATTGGAGATTGGGCTCGAGGGCCCGTATGGAGGACATTGTCTTCCCGGGATGCTCAGTTTGGTTAGAGCGACAGGCTCATAACCTGTTGGCCGAGTGTCCAAATCACTCCGGGCCCACCAACCTTAAAAGAGGAGGATAAATTAATTTTTGTTTTTTCCAAGTAGTCTATTATAAATATTTGTTAGAATTGCCCAAATTCTTAGTTTTAGATTGAGTTACTATTATATCTTAAGAGTTTTTTTCAAAAAGATGGCGCATGAGTATAACTGCTCTAATGTGACTATACGAAAAGTCAAATGAAATAAATAAAAAAAAGAAAAAATGGGATTTTAAGTTTTTCGGAATCTCTGTTTCAACTACATTTTTTGTTTGCAGTTTTTATGAACAGACCATCATGACCTTTAGGGATTGCCTGTCGGTCATTGCAAGGAAGCCTTCTTCGAGCTTCTCTAGAGGTAGGACGTGTGTCATGAGCGATTTCAAGTCTAGTTTCTTGTTATGCATGAGTTCTAGGCTCTTTACAAAGTGGAACGGTTGGAAGTCTCTTGTTCCAACTAGTTTTATAGATGGATTGTGAAGTTGATTGGGGTCTATGGGTATCTGGACTGGAGGTGAGGTGCTAGCGAAGAAGTTCACAAGTCCTTCCTTCCTTACTATACCCATTCCCTGAGTGACAGCAGATGGTGTTCCTGTTCCCAAAAGGACTGCATCTGCACCGCGACCATTAGTTAAAGCTTTTACTCCTTTGATTGGGTCCTCATTATGCGAGTTAATCGTGAAGTCGATGCCGACTCTTTTACCTACAGCCAGTCTAGAGTCATGGTGTCCTATGAGTATTGTCTGCCCAGCTCCATATGCCTTGGCTAACTGTGCAATTATCATTCCATTTGGACCATCACCAACCACGGCGATTGTGTCTCCGACTGCTATTTGAGTTCGTATGACTGCGTTCAGGCAACAGGAGACTGGTTCTGCGAATGCGGCTTCTTCGAGGCTGATGGTATCGGGTATCTTATAGGTTGCTACTGCGCTGACTTTGGTGTACTCACAGAAACAACCGGTTCCTCCGCCGCTTCCGTTTCCGGAGGTCTTAAGGTTAAGGCAGTAGTTTACGTTTGATCCTTCTCTAAGACAGAAGTAGCATTTACCGCAAGGGATTCTGCCGTGACCTACTACGCGATCACCGATCTTGAAGTCTTTTATGTCACTTCCAACTTCAGCTACCTCTCCTGAGAACTCGTGTCCCCGGATTGTAGGCCATCCTTCGGGCTTTCTGCTCCCATCATAATATTTGAGATCGCTTGGGCATATTCCACAGAATTTGACTTTAACTAGTACATCATTCTTATCAATAGAAGGGATGTCCACTTGGTCAATTCTGACGCTCTTAATGGTAGGCAGAACAGCTGCCTTCATTTTTCCATTCAAAAGAGATTTCAACTCCATTTTTAGATTTTAAAGATGATTTTTATACTTATTAACCTTTATTTGGGATTAGCCTGAGAGAACATGTAATTTAAATTTGTGACAGAAAGAGTTGGAAGATAGTTTCTACGAAAGATTTTAGTACTCGAAGTTATCCCCATAATACCAAGCTCCGGTGGTATAGTCAAGTAAAAGACTCTAGAACGGTCAAGTATATCGGCCTTTCGAGCTTCAACAAGGAAAGCCGGTGACCCGGGTCCAAATCCCGGCCGGAGCACCATCATTCAAACTTTTCCATTCTTATTTTATCTTTCTCTACTTTTACATTGTATTACGTTTATCGTATATAGCACACGAGGAAGGATCTTTCTTCCCGATGAACAATAGTTTTAAAATTGATTGTGTAATTCATATTTTTTTAAAAGCTTGTTAAGCAGGATGTTCTTAACAATCAAGCCAATAGTGGATGAAGAGGCATCATTTTTATGATATTGCTGATTGTTCTGGATGGACTTCGACCTGATCAAATAACTGAAGACCGAACTCCCAACTTGTGTATGTTGGTTAGACGAGGAGTCCGATTTTTAAATCATCACTCAGTCTTCCCTACTGAGACACGTATTAATGTTGCGAGTTTTGTCACGGGATGTTATCCTGGTCGCCATGGCTTAGTTGGTAATCAATTCTATTTCCATTACGATAAAGAGACTTTAGTAGACTCAAGTAGGTCTCAGAGTTTGGCTCTTCTGAACAGGGCAACGAATGGGAATATTTTGTTTTCGAAGAGTCTAGGAGAGTATCTTGGAGAGACAGGTAAAAGATTCGTTTGTATCAATGTTGGAAGTAGTGGAAATGCTTACCTGAATAATCATAAAGTCGAGGAGACCAACGGGATGGTTATTCACCCGAACTATACGTTTCCAACTTCTGAAGAGAAGATCCTAAAGGCTAATTTTGGAAACTGGCCAGTAGTCGGAATACCAAACTCTGCAAGGATACGCTACGCTACTGACGTCTTGCTTGATTATGTTATACCTAATTATGAGCCAACAGTTGCATTCTTGTGGATGTCAGAGCCAGATGGCAGTCAACACAAAACTGGTTTGGATTCCTGTCAGGCGGATGAGAGTATCCATAATGCTGATAGAGAGTTAGGCAGAGTACTAGAGTTCCTGGAAGATAAAAAGTTGACTTCGTCTACAGACTTCTTAGTAGCTTCCGACCATGGACATTCGACAGTAACAAAGACCGTGAATATAAGTAAGCAGCTAGTTGAAGCAGGCTTGAAAGATGTTATGGAATCTGACGAAGTCCTTCTAGCGGGAAAGGGTGGCTGTACACTCATCTATGTTCAAAAACACAATAAAGAAAAAGTGAAAGCTATTATCGAGTTTCTAATGACTCAAGACTGGTGCGGTCCCCTATTCACTTCGCCTATAGCTTTTCCCGGTACTTTTCCTCTTTCTCTAATCATGAACCAGAACGATCGTTCACCAGACATCCTCATGTCCTTTGCCTGGAATGATCTTAAAGAACATGGTTTTAAGGGCACAATAACCGCTGCTAAAGGAGAAGTCGGTGTAGGATGTGGAAATCATGGTTCAATAAGTCCGTATGATATTCATAATGTCCTAATAGCATCTGGACCCCACTTTAAACAAGGAGTCGAAGATAATATTCCAACGGGAAATATAGATATCCTTCCAACATTACTGAATATTATGGAACTTCCCCCTCCAAAGAATATAGACGGTCGAATCTTATCTGAAGTTCTCAAAGGCGAGATACATTTAGAGTCTAGTTTTGTAGAAAGGCGGTTACAAGAGGCATCAACCCATATAGGTGAAAGTCTTCCGACAGCAACTACAGATGTCACAAGTTGGAAAGACATTCTATTTTGACAAGGGTTGCATAATGCGCAATTAAAAGATGTAAAATTCTTACCTCACTAATTTTGAAAATGAAAAATAAATACTAACTTACAATAGGATTATTAAATAGCATACCTTGATAGACATTATTCTTAGGAAAAAAAAATAATATCTATTTTAAAAATTGTTACATAGACATAATTGCTTTTTTAGATTTTCTTGCATATCAATTCATACAATTCTGGTCGTCTCTCTTTAAACAAGGGTAGTTCAAACTCGTTCTTCTTTATGACAACGTGCTTTTCTCTCGATTCTTCAGGAGAGAGTTGAGCGTAGATAATCTCCTCTTTAGAAATGCTTGCTTCTGCTAAGGTTACTCCTGAGCAGTGGACTATTTTACTGTGCCCTATGAATCGGAATCCTCTTTCTCTGCCAACTCTGTTAGCAGCAATGTAATGAACTCTATTCTCATAAGCTCTTGTATTGATGACATATTTCGGAACAAGATCAGCACCCTTCGGCCAATTGGTTGGCAGAACTATGATCTCAGCTCCTAGAAGGGCTAGAATTCGGACAGCTTCAGGGAAACGCGTATCAAAGCAGATGATTCCACCGAGTTTTCCCACTTCTGTATCAAGAATCCGTAGAGGAATATCCCCATGAGAGACAAAACGATCTAACCCCAAATAAGGCAAATGTAGTTTGCGGTATTTTCCTATGAACCCTTTTGGACCTAAAATCGAGAGGGAGTTAAAACATTTATCTCCTTCCCTCTCGACAAGCCCTATAACCACATAAACACCCAGTTCTTTACAAAGGGAAGAAACAATATTCACGTTTCTGCCTGGAATGGTCTCAGCTACGCTCATAACTTCATCAAAACTGGAAAAGCAGTATCCTGTCAAAGAACACTCGGGAAAAACTATTAGCTTAGCGTCCTTTTTCGAGGCGACCTTTATGAATTCTAAACATTCATCAAGATTCTTCTCAACCTCCAAAATCTTGGGATCAGACTGAATCGCTGCAACTTTTACTAGTCTACTCAATTATTATCACCAATCAAAGAATTCATCATACACCAATAAATTCTTTAGTTCTTAGGAGCTACAATAATAGGTTCCTCATAGGTGAGATATTGCAGAATAAGGATATAAAGAAACTAAAAAAGTTATGACAATACGCATCAAGATGAAAAAGATTGACGTCAAAGCCTTAAGAAAAGAATACGAACAGGAATAAAGAAAAAATCTGAGAGCGATTCTTCACAGGTTTAAAATACTCAAAATCATTCAGGTTTTAAATTTGCAATAATAAAGGTAGCAGAAGTAGAGCGGTCATACCTATTATCTTCATAAAGATAAGAACTGATGGTCCTGCAACGTCTTTCATAGAATCTCCTACAGTATCTCCAACTACTGTTGCTTTATGAGTATCAGAGTTCTTACCACCGAATAAACCGCTTTCAACAAGTTTCTTTGCATTGTCTAGGGACGCTCCCGTATTATTAAAGAAAAAGCCTAGAATAGCACTGGAGGAAGTTGCACCTACAAGCAGCATTCCTAAAGCATAGGGACCAAATAACATTCCTACTATAACAGGTGTTGCAATGGCAAGAAGCCCAGGAAATATCATTCCTTTGAGGGCGTTTGCAGTTGAGATATCGATACATTTAGAATAATTTGGTTTGCTCTTTCCTTCTCTTAATCCTACAATCTCTTTAAACTGTCTTCTAACTTCATCCACCATTTTGAAAGCACCATTTGCAATCGCATTTATTGTAAGTGATGCAAATGGAAATGGTAGAGCTACGCCGAGAAAGAATGCAGCAAATGCAAATGGATTACTCAGTGATGTTGCTTATGTTAGCTTCTATAAAGTAGGTTGCGGATATGACAAAGGATGTTACTGTTTCAGATATCATGGCGTAGGCTTTTGTTGAAGCTTTCATTGTGTTACCAACCGCATCTAGATACCCCAAAGTTGTACCAGTCTTAACTGAAATGCTAGCCATTTCAGATATTCCAGCTGCATTATCTGTTATCGGTCCGAATGCATCAGAGTACATAATGAAACCAATCATAAGATCTGTTCCTATATTGGTTATGATAACTGCATAAAGGGATTGACCTGATAATGTGAAGGAGAGAACTATTGCTGCAAGAACTGAGATAATAGGCAATATGGGCGATTGAAGTTCTAATGACAAACCCTTCATCACGTTTATTGCTGGACATCTCTGTGAATACTCGGCCATTTGTTTGATCGGCGTATACCCTAACCCTGTGTAGTACAAGGTTGTCAAGATGGCAATTAAGCATGCACCAAGCCCAAGTAATCCCGGAATGAATAAAATGAAGTCATTTAGGAGTAATGTGGCTAAGAAGTATAAGCCAATAATATTGGTAAACGCTGCGACCATTAGACCAATTAAGAGAGAGCGCTTGTAATATCACAGTTGCTCTTGTTTAAGAATTGGTTTTTACATCATACTCTATGTTAAGACTAACCAAGTCTCAAAAGCGGAGCGAGATATCAGTATGTATTAACAACTGCAAAGATTTTTTTGAAGTTCTGAAGAAAATACACAAGGTCCAGTAATATGCAAAAATTGGTTGTATTATCATTTGTAACACTCGATGGTGTTATGCAAGCTCCAGGAGGACCTGATGAGGATACTAGTGGCAATTTCAAATACGGTGAATGATCTGTTGGTTACTGGGATGATTTCATGGAGAAGATCATGAACACGCAAATGGAAGAACCATTTAATCTATTACTTGGTCGGAAGACTTATGAGATATTCGCGGTTTACTGGCCAAACGCTAAGAACAAGCCATTAGCCGACAAACTCAATGCAGCTAAAAAATATGTTATATCCAGGACAATTCATAAACTTGACTGGAAAAATTCCACTCTAATAATAGGAAATTGAATAGATGAAATTAAGAAACTTAAGAAACAAGAAGGGCCCGAGATACAGGTTCATGACAGTTCTAATCTTATTCAAATCCTTTTAAAGAATGATCTTGTTGATGAATTCCGTTGAAAATATTTCCGATTACTATTGGCATAGGTAAGCGTCTTTTTGGAGAAGGTAACCATCCAAGCTTCTTTCAAATTACTTAAATAAAATTTCATCTACTGGAGTAATAGTGTCATATATGCGGGATGGCGAAGTAAAAACTGGATCATTTTGAGCACACGATATGTATCTATTAGAAGATTTGATTGAGATCTTGATGAGTGATTTGGGAAAAGTTGTTATACATGTAACAATGTCACTTGATGGCTTCATTGCTGGACTCCATACCGAAATGAATTGGGTTTTCAAATATGGCTCTGATAAAATGGTTAATGAGGTGATAAATGAAATCGGTGCTATTGTTCTTGATAAGTGGACATTCAACATTAGTCTGGAGAAAAATCAATTTCCGTATAGATGTATGTTGAAGATACCACAATTTGTAATTACAAAGGAAGCTCAAGAACCAAGAACAATAGGCGGGTTACAATTTACATTTGTAATAGTTGGTGTTGAAAATGCAGTAAGCCAAGCTAAAGCAGCCACTGGTTATAAAAATGTAGCTCTACAAGGCGCTAGCATTGACTAGCAGTGTCTTAAGGCTAGACTTGTTGATGAAATTGTAATGCACCTTGCTCCGATACTCCTTGGTGAGGACATACGATTGTTTGAACATTTGGGAAATGAAAGGATTGAACTTGAAAGAATTGAAGTAGTTTCGACAGCTAGTATAACAAGTCTTAGATTCCGCGTCGCAAATACAGTTGAGTCCTTAGCCAATCGCTGACAATTATTTAACGCTCCTAAGTGTGAACAAATCGTTAATCTCATGTGATCATTTACTTTTACTAATGCTTATCTACTAAATCTCTGTCTTGATTATTTCCTGATGATAATTATTGTCTAAGAGCGGGCAAGTGCTAGTCAAGGAGATGCCAAGAATAAAAGATGCAGTTCCCATTATTCAGAAAGGACTTTCTGAGAAGAAGGCTATCATTGTCATTGGAGAATGCTCAGTTGATTATGTGGGAAGAGCAAGTTCAAAACTCAAGTTAGGAGATAGAATAGTCATAATAAAGAGAGATAGCTCAATCCTTGTCCATAGACCAAGGGACTATTCGCCTGTCAATTGGCAGCCTCCTGGATGCCTCTTTGAAATTCAATCGCTAAATGACTTTCTCTCGATAAAAGCTGTTCATAAGAAGTCAAAGGAGACTGTCAATATTTCTTTTAAAAGAGTGTATACACTTCTTGTCCTTGACATTTTTGACACTGGAGAATTCACACTCTATGCTAGTGAAGAAGATATGCAAAGGTGTATACTATCCCATCCTGACATAATTGAGTCGGGTCTCAAAGTGATAAGTTATGAGAAGAAGATTGAGCCTGGTTTCGTAGACGTCTATTGCTTAGACTCTCTTAACAGGTTAGTTGTCGTGGAGATTAAAAGGAGAATAGCTGGAATAGACGCAGTTATGCAGCTAGAGAAGTATCTAGAAGCTGTTAGGAAATACTCTAATAGAGAAGTGAGAGGCGTCCTCGCAGCACCGGGCATCTCCAGAAGTGTTCAAAAGTCTCTTGTTGCCTTGAATATCGAGTTTAAGCCTTTGAGTCCTAAGAAATGCGCTGAACTACTTAGGAAGACAAGTGAAAGTAAATCTCTGGAAAAATACATCACTTAAAGCTGCTGTCTTAATGTTACCTTCGATTTGGTTTCGAACTGTTTCTCGTACAACACTTTGATCCTCCCAATCGTATCAACATCCGTAGGTCCTTTATCATCTCTAATTTGAGTTATTCTTGCGAATCTCAAAGCGAATCCAGACTTGTAATGTGGACTCTTTTGAATCTCATTATAGGCCACTTCAACTACGATTTCAGGTTTTACATAAACAGTGTAGTTGTCCTCTGATATTTTGATCTCTTCGAGCCTCCTAGTCATTTCTTTGAATTCATTGTCTGCTAAACCCTTGAAAGTCTTTCCAAGCATCAGAAATTCTCCTGTTTCTTCATCCCTTGCAGCCAAGTGATAGTTGCTGAGCCAGCCTATCCTACGACCGTAACCCCATTCAGCTGCTGCTATTAGAAGATCCAGATGCTCAGTCGGCTTTATTTTAAACCATTTCTTCCCTCTGATGCCTGGCGTGTAATTGCTGTTCAAAGCTTTTGCCATGAGACCTTCATGTCCCGCTTTAATAGCGGATTTCAGGAAGGCATTGACCTCTTCAAGGTTATCTGTTATTATTCTTTTTGCAAGAAGATGACTCCCACAAGTTTGGTTTAGAAGACTCCATCTTTCAACATATGGTACATCTATTAGAGTTTCGCCTTCTAGGAAGAGGATATCAAAAAGATAGAGTTTTAACGGAATCTCCCTAGTCATCGACCCTACTTCGTGGACTCTCCTGAATCGTCTCATTAGATCTTGGAAGGGAAGAGGTCTATCCTCGCTGCCGATAGCAACTACTTCTCCTTCGACAAGAGTGTTCTTCGCAATTACTTCTGTCTTTGCTAATTCAACAATGTCGGGGAGACTCTCGGTAACGTCGTTGAGGCGCCTGCTGAAGATTCTTATCTCATCGCCCTTCTTGTGAATTTGGATTCGAGCTCCATCGAACTTATACTCGAACGCTGTTTTTCCACCATTGTACTTGAGAACTTCAACAAGATTATACGACATTTCCGCAAGCATCGGCTTTATTGGTTTGAATAGTTGCAGACCAATCTTCTCAAGAGCTTCTCGTCCAATATTCAATGCGATGCGAGCTACTTCACCAACACTCCCAAGTAACATATTACATCTCTGGATGAGTTCTAGGTTAATGGACGTGGCTTCGGATATTCCTTCAAGCATCATCCCCTCTACTACGCCTATCTTCAATTCTCCTTGAAGAATCCTCAAGAGATATTTTGTCTCAAGCGAGGTTGTTTGGCTGAGAAGGCCTTTGATAATATTTTCCTTTCGCTTCCTTGATTTCTTACCTGTAGCTTTAGCGACTTCTTCAAAATATTCTTTGACATTAAGGATTGTTAAAGGCTTCTGAATGAGAGTTTCTTGTTTGCTCTTACCCATTATCCTATATAGAGTTCGTCCACCTACCTCTAAAATTCTCGAGTCCGCTTCTACGAAGGGTCTTCCAACAAGAAATGTTACAGCAGGCTTAATCTCATCCTCTCTAAGCTTTAAAAGGAAATTGCTGATCAATCGCTTCTTCTCATTCCTCTTACTCGTCTTCTCCAATGCCTCAGAGAGATCAGCAAACTCTGAGAAAGAAGTCTCTTCGTTCACTCTAAAAACCGCCCGCTAACAAATTGTATTATTAGATTGGAGAGAAAGCTTAATAATCTTAATATGGAAAGATGGCATGCTACTAGATGAAGCGGGGATACCTGAGATTGGTCTAAAGGGCAGGGCTTAGGCTTATTCAGGTACAAAGAAACCTGAACATTAGGAAACCCTGTGGCTAAGGCCTTCGTGGGTTCAAGTCCCACTCCCCGCACCAATTTATTAGTAAAATATTTTTTGTTTACTTCAATCAATGTTTCGTATGCAATTCGATTTAAAGATATAAAGTATAACGTAGAGAAATAGAGAGTTGGTGGAAAATATTTGAGTGTTTTTGAAAATGGGCTATGTTGGACTCTTTACCAGTATATGGAGTCAGAACTTGTTCACTATTTTGAGTATGTTCCGTATACTGAAAAGAATAAAAATGTTTATTCTCCAAAGTTACTTGCCTTGTTGCTTCAAATTTGCGGGTATATAGATACTGTTTTTAAAGAAATGGCAAAATATCAGGAATTTCAAAAAATTCAAGAATGCCAAGAAATAAATAAGTTGGAAAAAAAAGACTATAAACGTTATAACATTAAATACGCTCGAAAAGCCTTCGAAAAAATCTACAAATTATCTTCTAACAATGGGGGGTATCTTGTCGCTAAACTTAGCTGGATTGGAGACAAAGAAATAATCCCTTTCAAGGCGTTTGCTACTTATAAAAGCCCCGAATGGTGGCATTCGTATAATAATGTAAAACATACATGGTCTAAAGCCCTAGAAAAAGCAAACATTGAGAATGTGTTAGAGGCATTATCTGGAGCATTCTTATTAAATGTAGTTCATTATCTAAGTATAAAATTGTTAGGGCAATTAGGTCATCTGAAAACTGTTATAGGAGTTAGTGGTACCTTGCAAGATCATTTTATGCCCGAATACACTTTTGATCAGCTTCTCATGGAATCTGTTTCACAACTAAAGCCATTCCCATATGATATTAGAGTTGAAACACCTCTATTCCTCTTTGTATTGATTAAATGATTCGTTTTGGTCTGGGATCGGCTCGAGGCTAGACTTCTAATAGACTAATCTTTTAACCTATAGTTTATCTAATCTGGAGGAGAATTCCTGCGTCCTTGTCTTCAACTTTCAAGTTAAATTTTTCAACGATTTTTATTATTACATCTTGTTGAAGCTCGAACAACACATCGTCGATATTTCTTTTTTCGCCATTTTTGTCCAACAATAACTTGGGATTTGCATTTTTTTGTGTGTGCATTAAAATTTAATTCTCAATAGTTTGAATTATGCATATACTGTATCAAGTCGTATTGCTATCTTTTAGAAGCTCTGTAATAGTAATCTTGGAGACCATAAGGATTAACTTGTTAGAGAATCCTAAGCCCATTGTAAATACCTGTAATTACCAAGGTATTATTCACCACACCTAAAAATGAAGCTAAAACGATAACATCCTTACTTACAGTCAAAAACCTCCCCTTAACTAAGGTCAGATTTAGGAAGGTTATTATTCCCCAGAAAAAAGCTATAGCTAAAAGAGGATTGTATGATAGATTAGTTTCATTGAAACCTAAACCTAATCCTATTGTTGTTGTTAGATAGTCAAATAGAACACCAAGTAGAGAAACCAAGTAGGGCAATATATTCCAAGCATACTTTGACAATTTAAACGTCCCACCTTTCCACAAACCTAAAGACTTATTGTGTTTTATTCTTCTTTGATCAACCAATAGTGTGATTGAGCATTGTTTTTCAAGCTCAATTTGGGAGCTTCGCGCCTGAATTCATCCCTCATACTACCAATTCAAAAGCGCGCGCCCCATTCGCACGGGTTAGAGGTTAGTCCAATAAGCAAATCGACCTTTGCTCAGAATTGCATTTATTTGTATTATCATTTATTTTCACCTTAAATTTGCTTATCCTTATAATATAGTATAAGCATACAAGCTTATAAGCTTATTGATTTAAGTGTTTAATCACTAAAGATATTAGCGCGTGCTGTCAAGTTGTTATAAATTTGTTAGAATAGAGGTAGTGCCCACGCTAATGTTTCGTAACGCTTCACACCATGATATTAGGGGTGGGACACCTTAAATGAGCCTACAACAGTTGAATAATACACAAACTAGTGTGCATTTTCTTGATTTAAAGAATATAAGACTAGACTCGATATTTCAAACATAAATTGTATTTTATCTCTTAAATGATTGAAGGTGGATGACTTGTATTTCTTAGGTCTTGATGTAGGAACATCTATAGTCAAAATGCTCTATTTTTACATCTGAAGATGAAGAAGTTTCTTCCTTCCAATGAGAATATAAACTTAATCACCCTTATCCAGAATGGTCCGAAATGAATCCCGATGAGATTTGGGCTCAAGTTAAGGCAACCATCAGGAATTGCTTAAAATCTATTGACAATAGAGAGATTCGAGCTTTAAGTTTTTCAGCTATTGGACACTCAATAATGCCTGTTGACAGGAATGGAGTATGGCTTTACCCAATCATCCAGTATTATAACATGCGTGCAATGAGAAAAGAAGC
>JAUPKU010000086.1 GCA_030837285.1 Thermoproteota archaeon
TTCGTTGGCGAACATTGATCTGCAAATCTCTACTGTTTCTCTTAACCCTTGGAGCCTTTCTTTTACAGGCGGAAATCTGTTCATAAAGCCTCTGAACTCTTCTTCATGCCACCCAGCTCCGATTCCAAATATTAATCTTCCATTTGAGATGATGTCAACTGTAGTGGCCACTTTAGCTAGGATTGTGGGTCTTCGATAGGCGTAACAAGTGACTAAGGTGCCAAGTCTAATCTTCTTAGTAACTGCGGCAAGAGCAGCTAAGGTAGTCCAGCTTTCAAGTGGATGGTTAATCGCTCCATTGGGATTTCTCATATTCATTAAGTGATCTGTCATGGTGAAAAGATCGAAACCCGCTTCTTCCACTATTTGGCATATCTGCCTTGTTTCTTCAAAGTTTCTTCCTTCTGGTGGAGCGTGAATTCCGAACCAAATTTCTTTTGGCATTAAGATCATTAGTTATGAGAAGGTTGTATAGATTTAACCATTCTCTCCTTTTATTAGTATTTAACGAGGGAGGTGTTTTGGCTTGATCTGCAGTATCATTCAGCTCTAGAATTCTTGGCATAGTCTAATTAAAGTAGTTCACGAATTGAAGCTGAATGGTAGCTCTATAGGTCGTTGTTTTCCGCGTTCTCATCAATTGATGTCCCATCTTTCAAACATTGAGGGCATATACATTGGAAAGGAAGATCTCTTGTAGTACATAAATCGCAGTATTTGCAGTCTGAGCATGCAAAATCCTTACCACATGTTAGACAATTTTGAAGGAAGGTGACTTTTTCTCCATCGAGGATGCCTGAGATTGTGTCGACGAGTCTATTGATGTTGTTATAATTCTTTATGTAGAAGCTGCTTTGGTTTCGGTCGCATCCAAGCCTCATGAGAAGAATGAATTTTTCTCTATCTATGTACGGGAGCTTAAAGCCTTTCTTGTTGAGGACAACCATCTTTCATTCATCTCTCAGGTTTGTTTGTTTAGATTTTGTCCATTTTCTTTATGTATTCGACTTCCTCTGCTTCCAGATTAAGCCAAACAGCTAGAGGATCTGATTTTTCTTGTTGCATGATTGCTTTGATATATGGGATGACATCTTCTTTTGCAGTGCTCTTTGAGATGTGACATCTATGACCTATCTTTGCACAGATGTTGTCGAGTGTTGTTCTCTTGCCTCTAGTCCAGAAGAGCTTGATTATTCTTATTGGCGGCGTTATGAGTTCGAACTGCTTGTAGGATTGGGGGTTGACAGTTGCGGCTTCAGCTATGTAGCTGGAGACGTATTTGAGGAGGTTCCAGTTTTCCCTAGCTATTCTGCCTGTGAAGACATCTGCTCTTGAGACTAGGTCGTATGCTCTTCCGAGTTCTATTGAGTTTTGATATCTGTTTGGAATGTTATCGCTCATAGATAGGAGAAGTTCATCAAAGTCAACTCTGGAGCGGTTGAGAATGTTTAATGCTTTTACAAACGATTTTGCTAAAAAGACTCCTTTCAGAGTCTCATATATATCCACGTCCTTGTTTCTGGAGCTTAAAACTAGTGTGTCTTGGAGAATTAGATGATGTTTATCTCCTGCGAGGCGCTGCAGGTCATTTATTGCGGATCGTAAGTCGCCTTGACTGTTCTCCGCAATCTTCTCTAGAGCTTCGAATTCGGCTTTGACATGTTCTCCTCTGCAGATTTTCTGAAGTGCCATAATTATTAGTGGTGTTCGTATCTGTTGGAACCTAATATATTCGCAGACTTTTTTGAGAGGTCTTAGCTTCTGGTTTTCGACGTTATTTGCAGCGAGTATTATTGGGATTTTAGATTCTTCTATTATCTTAACTATAGCAGTTATGCCGCCTTTATCTTGGTTTCCAAATACACCGTCCACCTCATCTAAAAAGAGGAGGTTCTCTTTACGGTCTGCTGAAAACTCGTCTAGTGCAAACGAAGTAGTTGCTGGAAGAGCGATCTTGTTTATCGTGCTTTCTGTCCGCGTATCGCTTGCATTCATCTCCACTATCCGATAGCTATGATCCTTTGCAGCAGCGTTTATGAGAGCGGTCTTTCCTATTCCTGGTGGCCCGTGTAGGAGTACAGCTTTTTTTCGGCGGGTTTTGCTCTTGAGCCATTCGGTGAAGGCAGCTTTAGCCTGTTCATTGCCGATTACGTCTGACATCTTTTTGGGACGATACTTTTCGACCCAGAGATCCTCGCTCAATTGTTTTCGCCTTTCGACTTCTGGAATTTGGAGAACTGGGCTAGAAGTGCACTTAGCTGTATATCGGAGTTCGCGCCTTGGGTTAGACGAAAATCATATTCTCCAACGAGGTTTGTAAGTTCAGCCTTCTCTTCGGGAGAGAGATAGGAGAGTTTGAGGAGTTCTCGGAGTATTTGTCGGATGATTTCTGGTCCTGAGAAGCCGTAGGAACCAATGAGTTCGTACATCATATCTCGGGCTTCTATGAAATCTCCGTTTAATGCCTTATTGACCATCACTTGTACTTGTTTGGGAGCAGCTTCACCAATGACTCGGAGCACAGTCTTTTCATCTATAACTCCTTTCCGGTAAACAGAAGCTGTTTGGAGTGCATTGATCGCATGTCTGAGGTCGCCTTCAGAATAGTCCACTATAATCTCGGCTGCACTATCCGTGATGTCAAGTTTCTCTTTTACTGCTATGCTCTTGAGGTGCTGGATCACAGCTTTTTTATCGAGTTTGGAGAAGCGAAATATTGCGCAGCGGCTCTGGATAGGCTCGATGATTTTACTGGATTGGTTGCATATTAGGATGAACCTGCAGTTTTGAGAACTGGTTTCCATTATTCTCCTCAACGCCATCTGAGCTGCTGAAGTGATCTGGTCAGCCTCATCAAGTATCACCAACGCAAAAGGCACATCACCATAACCTGTATAATTAATCCTTGCAAATGTCTTTATCTTATTACGGACAGTTTCAATCTTCCTCTCGTCAGAGGCATTCAATTCAAGAGTGAAAGTTCGCCAGTTCTGGCCGTATAATTGTCGTGCGATGCATAGAGACATTGTAGTCTTTCCTGTGCCTGGATTGCCTGCAAAGAGTAGATGAGGCATTTCTCCAGGCTTCTTCAGAAAGGATTGTAGACTCTCAACAATGTCGCGTAAGCCAACTACCTCGCTAAGGTTCTGTGGGCGGTACTTCTCAACCCACATAAGTGCCTCTTCATTAAGTGCCATACAATAGCCCTCACAAATAAGATCGCTACTCTACATATTCTGATAGCCTAATTTACTTTTCCTATTCATCCTCTCAACATAAAAACACACTTTAACAAAGAATAGATCTTAGTAGTTTTTTATTTTATTACTTATTCTAAGTGTTTTAACAAAACAAGTGTTAAATTAGCATGTTGTTCCTGAATTTTTCTGGGTAGGATTGAATATTGATTTGTTCTATCAAGTAGTCTTTAAAAGAATTGACAACTATCTCTAGCGTGCGCTAACTGGAAATAGTTTTTTTAATTACTTGGCACAAGCTGTGCTTTTAGCGAAAATTTTCGGGAAGGAAGAATTTGTTCTAATTAAAGTGGTATTTATGTCTAAAAGATTTATTTGAACTTGGAAGCTTGTATCCTGCGAATATCGATCAGGCAACAAAATAACCTATCCTTACGGAAAAGACGCTATCGGTAATATCATATATACTTATGATGGGTACATGTCAGTTGCAATCATGGCTTTAAATAGACGAAAGATTGAATCAGTAGACATGATTGGAGCTAGTATTGAAGAAAAAGTAGCTTTAGCGGAAACTTATTTCTCATATTGTAGTAAATACAAGGTAAGTGAAGATAAGGTCACACATATAGTAGAGGTTAGCTTCTATCCGAATCCTATGGAGGAAAATCAGGAACGGTTAGAAAAATTTGAAGATAAACTGATACTCAGCACACAACCAATAATTGTTGAAGGAAAACAACAAATCAATTATATAATATGGAAGAAAATTAAATAGCGCGATTTATATAGATTGGAATAATCTGAGAGATTCGATCTTAAAAGATCTTCCAATTGCCGTGTACACCCTTTTCACTATTGAACTATTCGAATTTTACGAGTATATCCTTCGACCTCTAAAGGAATACGCGTGAAAAACCTATTGAATTGGTCTACTCTTACTTATTGAGTTACAACTTAGTCTTTAATTGCTTATAGACTTCCAGAAATTCTGCTTTCTGCTTCATCTGCTTTGACATTTCCGGTCTTCTCAAAGAGGGCAATCAGCTCAAACCAATCCTAGACGTCAATTCCTGGTGTATGTGCATTAGATTGTAATACTGCTCTCTCTCATAGGACTTTTTTTATGGTAGAGAGACGAATGGGAATAGATTCTCAGACAGATTATGAAGCTCCCTTACGGGAACAGTAATTAACGCTACGCTGGATTCAGAATCAGAAAAGGGTTCTATGATAGGATTCGATTATGTAATGAACTAGAAAAGAGGATCAGGTCAAGAAGATAAGAGAAGAACTCGGTCAAAGATTCTTAAGGTCGAGTTAGTACTCCTTTGTAAGAATTAGGGTTTAGTAAATCTAATCGCGCGTGCAATTAGGAGAATTGGCACATCTAAGATTGGTTTGAAGATGCTGATGTCTCTTTTTACATTTTCAAACTTTGGTTCTTTGAATGAGTAGTTATGTAGATTACTACATTAAAAAAGCATTTACGAAAAAATATAATAAGAAAAAGGGTGGTGTTCGATGGCTCGTTTGAGGGTTTGTTAGTTCCCACGATGGTTAGGTCTTCAATTTCTGGTTGAAGAAGGGGATGGTTCTCTCCCAGGCGAGTTTTGCTGCGGCTTCGTTATATCTGGCATCATTCGAGTCATTGAAGAAGCCGTGTAACGCACCCTCATACACATAGAGCTTGTAGTCGACGTGAGCTTTCTTCAAAGCAGCTTCATAGGCTTGGATGCCTTTGTTAATGTTTTCGTCGATGCCAGCGTAGTGAAGGAGCAGCGACGCCTTTATCTTAGGCACGTCCTCAGTCGCAGGTTGCATGCCATAGAAGGGCACAGCTGCCTGCACTTCAGACGAGTTAACCGCAACCTGATTTGTCATGCCTCCGCCCCAACAGAAGCCCACCACGCCTACTTTGCCCGTGGACTGCGGATGCGTCTTGAGATACTTGACTGCAGCGACGAAATTCTTAATGGTCTTTTGCATGTCCAGTTTTCGGGTAAGCTCCCGACCTTCATCAATATTCTTCGGGGTTCCGCCGAATTGTGTTAATGCATCGGGGGCCAAAGCGATATATCCCTGGGACGCCACACGCTCCGCCACATCCTTAATGTGGTCAGTTAAGCCAAAGACCTCGGAGATCACGACTAGGCCAGGGAATTTGGCATTTCCCTTGGGTTTGGCAAAATGTGCCTGAATCTCTCCAGTTTCTCCGCGATATTTCAGGTCTTCGATATCGATACTGGATTTTTCTTTTTTCCCGGGTAGATCTTTCTGTTTTGTGTTTACAGGTTTCTTCATCAATAACTCTTCCTCTTATTCAAGAGAGTAATCATACGAGTGATATAGAACTAGTTTTTCCCATTATAAGCGTTTAGGGCGAATTAAATTTTTATTAATAACCAAGAGATAGCCATAATATATAGATAAAAATGAATCCTCTAGAAAAAATGCAAATTGGTAAGACTGACTTATATGTAACTCGTCTCGGACTTGGAGGTACCGCGTTAGGACGTGTGTCCAATGATCATGCTATAGCTACTATTCAGAAGACATTTGAACTTGGAATTAATTTCATAGACACTGCACCATCATATGGTCCCGGAAGGAGCGAGTTTTATATTGGGCACGCGGTTGCAGAGAGAAAGCGAGAAAGTTTTATCATCTCTACAAAGGTTGGAAAGCTGCTTGATTTTGGCACAACCCAAAGAGGTTGGGAGTTTGACTTCAGCCGCAAAGGAGTGAAACGTTCATTGGAGAGTAGCCTCTCGAATCTGGGACTTGATAAGGTAGACATCCTACTCATCCACGACCCTGATGACCACTATAACCAAGCCCTAACTGAAGCATATCCAGCACTTGTGGATCTCAGATCTAAGGGAATTGTAAAAGCCATCGGATTTGGAATGAATCAATGGGAGATGGAGTTACGCTTTGCCAAAGAAGCTGATCCTGACTGTTTTCTGCTAGCCGGGGGTCGCTACACTCTGTTGGAACAAGGTGCCCTAACAGAATTTTTATCATTTTGTCATAAGAAGGGCATTAGCGTTATAATTGGAACTCCTTTCGGGGGAAGGGGAGGAATTCTTGCCACAGATTTGCAAGAGGGAGCGAAATATTTTCAACGCGAACCAACTCTTGAAATCTTAACCAAGATACATCAAATAAAAACGGTATGCGATCGACATCATGTACCTCTAAAAGCAGCGGCTCTTCAGTTTGTCTTAGCCCACCCTGCAGTATCAGCGGTAATTTCTGGAACTGGTAAACCCTCGCATGTTGAGGAAAATTTCCATATGATACAATATTCTATCCCTCAAGCATTTTGGAAAGAGCTGCGTGATAAAGGTCTGATATCTGCCGAAGCACCTGTACCCAACTAGCGCGCTAATATGAAGAAGTTCATTGGAGTGTTTTTGTGTGTGTAGAGATAGTGAGAGTGGGATAGAGAGGAAGTTGGATAGAACGTTAGTTAGTAAGTTTGGGTTTGGGGATTAAATTTTAATCTTTTTCCCCATTCTCAGAATAATCGGGCTTTTCCTCATCGTTTTGCCATTTTGATTAAGTCTTCAGCGATGTACTTCCCAGGCTTCTAATATTTCTCGGTTATCTCATCAGCCAAATGCCACAAGAGCTCATTGTGAGGCGTGGTAATTCCCAGAAGTCGCCCTAGTTTAATGACATCACTATTGAGTTCTTCAGCCTCGATATTCCCTGTACCTCGTATTAGACTCTGCCAGGAGGAGCCTAGATTCCTCTGCTTCTCGTATCCCTTCGGCATTCTAGTTGTTCCCCTGCTCATCTTAATCCGCTTGTTAAAGCCAGTCCAATCCTCCCATTCTTTCTCGGCAGCGGACCAAACCGTCTTTGCTTCCCTCCTCACTTCCGCCATGAAAGCTTCGCTATTGCCTCGACCATTAGTAATCGCGCCCATGGCATTTCTAAGGTTAGAGAGGCACTTCGCCCCCTTGGCCGTCATAACCCATTCGTTAACGTCTCCAGCGAAGCCCACCTTCTTCAAGGCTGCTGAGACATCGGATGCCAACTCGTCTACACCTTTAGGATACAGTCCCAATTCTATGAAGCAAGTTTCCACTAATGGAATTGATTACTTAAACCGGTTCAAGAAAGATAGTGGGAATATTCAGTTCAGCTCCGTAGATTCTATCGAATACTCTTGTCGCTAAAGGCTTATTACAGATGGAGTCTTGGCAGCAGAATATTAAAAGAACTCTTGAAGCACCAGCGTTCTTCAGTTGACCCAAGCACAACAGAGTGTGCTGTGACTTGGAGGTGAGAAGTACCACATCATCGTCTCAGAAGGGCTTAAGCTCCTTTCCTCTTTAGCCACCGGAATCTTCAGAATATATGTTTCATCAGATGTTAACGAGTTTCAGCCTGGATTCCCGAATTCTATCCACATGGTTAGCGTTTGCGACTAGAATAACATTATTACCTGTTCTGAGAAGATGACCGCCAATAGTGCTACCTATGCCTCCTGCGCCGCCATACACTATAAAACGTATGAAATAGCCTCTGAGAAAGATATAGAAGACGATTTTACTTAATCTAGTTTTTTAATTCATAAGACTTTCAGCAATCAGCTTCTTAGAAGAAAAAATTAAAATTTAGTCCCTAAACCCAAAAAATCAAGTATTATTTTGTCGGTCCGACTTGCTCAAAAGTTTAAGAATTCGTGAGAGCATTTTGAGATTAACTTCAGATGACTGGAATGACTATAATAATTGATGATGCAGGTAGTGGCGATTTACTTCTTGGTGCAGTAATAGGAGGCTATCACAATGAGAATCAGGATTTCAGGTATGATGTAATAGATGTTCAGTATTTTCAGCCTCCCAAGTTTGGTCGAAAAGAGTATTTGAGACAAGCTTCCAAAATAGTGTTCACTCTATTGGACAAATTTAAGCCAGAAGCGAATGAACAAATCATAGTTTGTCAGGGTTACATTTTTGATATTGCTGTTAAAGATTTGATAAAAAAATATGGTGCCAACCATATCCGCAGAGTCAGAGTTGTTGGAGAACCACAACGCCTCACAGAGACGGCTTATCTAGACGAGATACGAAACTTAGGCTATGAGCCCCTTAGAGAAAGGGATGAGGAAAGAGCCAAAAGCTTCGCTCATATGATGAGCTGGTTGAAGGCAAACCCGAATATGATGAAATATGCCAAAACGGGTTGGCCTCGTCTCGGTAGATACCCTTTGTTTGAAAAATGCAAAGAGGACAAGAAAACATCGTGCGCATTATACTAAGTATGAAAAGAGAAACACATGAGGGAAACAAATCTTCTCTTGGCTCTTCTCTTAATACTTTGTTTTTTCAATCTACTTCTACCTCCACATTGAAAGCAAATGCATCTCCGGTTCTTAAGACATTGACATTTGAAAATTAGAGAATGTATACAAACTATAAGTTTAGCGCGCTTGCAAAAGATGTTGGTGCGTGGTTTGGAGTAAAAAAATTGAGTTAGAGGAGTTTGATTTCATAAAACAGCCAAGATAGCTTGGTTTCGAATATCGGGCGATTATGTTCCTCAAAGGCAGGGAAAGCATTCTCACCTAGACGTCTATAGAGAGTATAAATGAAGAGTAAAATCGCTCAAAGTACGCAATAAGTTAAGCCTACGATAAGTCTACCTGCAAACATTTTTCATACAAAATATCATTCACGCCCTCGAGGATGGTTTTGATGTTTATACTAGTCCAATCTATTAAAATCTGCGACCGTTTTCTATCGTTATAAAAGACATTGAGTCCCTTAACAGTTAGTTGAACTTTCTCCATAGTCTTCTCATAAGCCTTAATTTTTGATTCCAATCTTACATCTGGTGGCAAGAACTGGAAAAGATTCCGAGTAGAAATAAAAGCTCCCAGAAAATCTCCTATCAAAACTTGTCCCTGTATGTCTGAAACTAAATTAAGAACCCGTGACAAAACCTGATTTCTGCAATTGCTCGGGTCGTAATTGTTATCCATTTTGAAACACACTTAGCTAAATACTTTCGACTCACTTATAAGATTATCAGATAATCAGATTATCATATAATGGTACACTTTAAAAATAGAGCTAATCCTTGAGATTTCCAGAATTTTATTCTTAATTTGTAGTATAGCGTCAGAATTATTGTTGCAATGCTACAGCAACACAACCTTATAGATTCTCACCACCCATAAACGTAATTGAGGAAATTGGATTTTGAATGATTAAGAAGAGAAGCCATGTCGAAATTACTGCTGATGTTCTGAGAATTGAAAAGTATGGTGCCAGGAAATCGCATATAATCTACAAGGCAAATCTGAACTCCAGACTAGTAAACCAAACTTAACTCGCCTCAAGGAAGAAGACTTAATCTCATTCTCCTCAGAAAACGACTTGTTTTTCAAAACAACGCCAAAGGGAGAAAAATACCTCAATCAGGACACGAAACTAATCCCACATCTTCGCCAGCACGCGCTATTAGTGCCATGTTAAAGCAAGCGCGTGCTATTCATGTTTACACAGCGCTGGGCTATAATGGACTGATTTTCTGCGTAAAAGATGAAGAGACCAGAGCACCAGCCGCATAGCAGAGGGCTTTTTTATATTCCTAAATAGCGCTAACCCATCTAGTCACGTCTCTAATCGTCCTGTCCACGTATCTGCCACAAGATTGAGAGATATCATAGGCTGTAATGATACCGTATACGATTTCTCCCTTCATAACAACTACTTTTTTCACGTTATGCTCCAGCATTATCCTTGAAGCATCTAATAGATCCTCATCAGGGTCAACCGTTATCAGTGGAGACGTCATGATTTCAGTGACCTTGGTCTTTGATGGATCAAGATTCTTTGCCACAACTCTATTAACAATGTCGTTTTCCGTTACTATTCCCAGAGGTTTCCCCACGTTGGATGCTATCAAATAACCTTCCTGATTCTCATCAGCAGCCATTACTCTAGCAGCCTCTGCTACTGTCATCTCAGCACCAATAGTGTGAAGATCTTTACTCATGAACTCCTTTATTTTGCTAGACATAGGTATACTCCTACTGAGTTCTTCTGGAAAGAGGACTTCATCTATCACATGGATTACACCATTGTCTGCCACAATATCAGCTTTGATAATATTGGCATCGTCCACCTTGACATGCCTGTGAAGATGCCACCTAGTTGCATCGATATTAACTTCTTGACCCTCAACCGTCTTCAAGCTCTTCAAGTTAACAATATCTATAGCCAACATTCTTCCCAGAACAACATGGTAATTTAATACCTCTTTCAACTTCGGAGTATCTTTCAGAAGTTTTTCAACCTCTCCCTTAGGTAATTTTTGGAAAGCATTGTCAGTAGGTGCAAAAATCGTGAAAGGACCCTTGCTCTTCAAAGTGTCAACTAAACCAGCTGCACTAATTGCAGCAACAAGCGTTTTGAAGGAACCAGATTCAATAGCCATATCAACAATATCGCCCATCTTTTTCATCTCCCAACAACCTTTATTAAATATGAGAACAAACAAAAAAATATTTTGGTTAGTGGCGCTCGCATTTCTCTAATCGAGTCACTACTCCCTAATTTTTACAAAGGAGTACTAACCCGACCTTAAGAGTTAGCTCGCGCTATCTATTGAATTGTAGAAAAATAACCATAATAAAATATGGGATAAAATAGCCTTGCCCATTAGCGCATATTAATACTGAGAAGTAACTATTTTGCTCAATTTTACTAGTATTGTTTTAATACTTTGAATATCCTTCTTCATTTCAAGAACTTCGAGATTTATCCTCTCCATATCCTTCAACTTGTTCTGCGTAGACTCTGA
>JAUPKU010000087.1 GCA_030837285.1 Thermoproteota archaeon
AGCAGCCTTGAGCTCTATTTTTTGCTCGATGTTCTTGACTTCAGGCTTTCCCTCAACAGTCTTTCCTGTTTGACGTTTGAAGGCTTCTTCGACGGATTCTCCTTCATGAATGAGAACATGTACTCCGTTGATTGTAACCCAGTGGCCTAATGACTCATCGCCGTTTATCAAGTCAAGAATCCCCATCAATCCATCTTTCATGGGCCTGAAGTCTTTGAATCCACGTGATACTTTGCTCATTGTCTCCGATCTCCGTACCTTCTTCCCTGCTTAGTCTCAAGCGTTATTGGATCCACTGGCTTCTCTAAGCTTCTCGGTCTGAGTCTGGCCTTCTGGATTGTCAGGATCTCCTGGAGGCCCTTGCCCATTCGGTACTTGTGGAGCAGAGCTTCTAAGGCCTGGAATGATGTTTCCATCTTCAGGAGTTGGATAGCCCTCGAGCTCATTCAATGGCTTAACCTTGTCAAGCACTCTGAGCTCGTCTAGTGTGCGCCATCCAGATTGTATTTGGAGGGCCTGCACTCTATTCAACTCTATTAGGCCCTTGTCTCTCTCGCTTAATTCGAAGCCACTATTCCAGTTAAGCGTGTAATTCGTGACTGTCGGAAGACTTACTCCCTGGACCCTGCCTATTGACAGAATCTTATCAACTAATTCCCGTACAGCTGGAGAGTAGAGCTCCTGCAGACTACTGATGATCTTGAAGTACTCTTGAAGGTTAACCTCGCTTCCAGTAAGAGCTCCTGCTTGAGCGCCCCGGAGAATAGCAACTGGAATGCCTGTTCCAAGGCTTATGCTCTCTAGAATTGGAATGTAATAGTTGGTGGGATTCAGGGTTACACCGCCGACTCCCTTGAATTCCAGGCTTTGCTTTTCGCTGTGTGCGAAGCTGGTGCGTGCATTGATTTCCTCGAATTGTCTGCTATCATAGAATGCTTCGATGGCAGCCTTGTTCGCTCCGTTAAGGGTGATGTCTGGGAATCCGCTTCCATACCTGTATATTGTCTGTCCCAGACCCCACCTCATATTTCGGAGAATAGTGATGTCATCATATACGGGCTCAAGCGCGCTTATTCCCCTGTAAGGATGGTCCCAGAGTCTAGTTGCCAAGTGGATGACTCTGCTAAAGTGAATGTGAATCTGCCGAGTGTAATTCTGCATGACATGATACGTCTCGGGAAAACCGTATCTGAGATCGCTTCTGTCAGTCACATCGTCTATTCCGCTTATCTGCTTTGGACTATAGGCTGCGAGCTCTAGAATGTCCTTTGGATTTTTCACAGGCTCAGAGAGGTCCTCTGTGAAGTCATCGTATCCCAGGACGATAATGGACCATCCATAAGCTCGCTCATATGCAGATGCTAGAGTGAAGATGCTCCTCGCCTTCAATGATGATAGGACATTCTGTAAGGCCTTGTCAAGCTTTGGATCTGGCTCCTTAGTCTCGTCATTGTCGATCGTGAACCACTTGTTGAATACGTCGCTGGCCACTGGAACGACGATTCGATAGGCAACAGGCTCTCGTCTAATTGCGAAGTCAATATCCTGGAAGGTTATCTTCTGGCCGAATTGCGCGTAGAGGCCCGTGAGCTTTCTCACGTTGACGTCGCTTATGTCATGGGCCCTCTTCAAGCCTCGCATTACGTCGAGGCCATCACTAACTCTCTGTCTTATACTGTTCAAACTGAATCTAACTCCCTCTGCTAGTTACAAAATCCTTTTAGAATTGTGTAATGTCGAATCTCGGAGTTCTATTCGATTCTGCATTCTGTTTTTCAGAAAGCCCTCTGCCTTTTATTCTTCAACGACCTGACCGTCTTGTTCCTTCAGCCTGATATTCCAACCATCATTTTTCTTCAGCCTGACAACACAATTCTCAGAAATTTCTATTGAGTTGGTTGGTTGGACTAAAATTTAATCCCCCACACACACCGATAAACCACCCTTAAGCGCGAGCGGGATTAAAATTAAATATTGCAAATTCCTAATAAAATAGACATGAGCACTCTACGTAAAATAGACTGTATAGAGTTTTATGTATCAAACCTTGAGGAAGCAGAGGCGTTTTACAGTAGCGTGTTGGGTTTACGGAAAGTTTGGACAGATAATGCGCATGGCATGATTGGTTTTGTTTGTAAGGAAAACGACTCCGAGATAGTTATTCATACTGATTCCACTCGCACTAAGCCATCTTTTTGTTTTTCAGTAGAGGATGTTGAAAAGTTCTGTGATGAGTACCAGAAGTTGGGATATAAAATTGTAAAAGCACCCTTCGACGTACGATGTGGGAAATACGCAATTCTTGGGGATCCATTTGGGAATATGTTGCCAATTATAGATCTTACGAAATTTGGAAATAAGCCAAGATATGATTAGGGGAGTAACTACTCAAAAGGGTTGGAATCTAGTTCTGATAATCTTGAGACTGTGTATTGTTGCCCTTTTTGTCTAACGTTATGGTTTAGTGGTGAACAGGAATTATCAAGACATCTTTATCACGACCATCTCAGAGACTGCTTGAAGATGATTGCTTCTATGAATAAACATGAAGTGTCTAACTCAACAGGAACATGGCGTATTGTAAAATAATGAAGATAGGTATTCGCTATTCTTCTGTCTCCTTCAATGTGTGGTGTGCGGTGTGTGGTGGTGTGTAGGAGAGAGTATGTATGTGTATAGGAATAGGAGAGTATGAATGAGAAAATAAGTAGGAGAAAAAGAATGTGTGTGGGTGTAGGGATTAAAATTTAATTTTTATATGCTCAATCATACGAGTTAGGAAATGTAAAATAATAATAAGATCTAAGGCATGAGGAAGCGGGATGGGATTGGATGAAGTACAATTGTAGGATGTTTAGATCTACCAGGGAAAATTGGGAAGATCCAAAGAAGCTTGAACAAGTAGTTATTGCTATTGAATCTAAGACATTAGTTGAGGCTAAGCATAAAGCATGCCACAAGGCTCAAATGCTGGACATGCAAAGTGCCAATAAGATTGTACAGAAGATCGAGATAGAAGTGGACGGTGAATGGCAACCAATTCCTTGGATTTGAAGCACACGCGATAACAATTTCTACTATCGTCATAGAATGACAATTAGTGGAGTAAAAACGTGGTTAATTTAAGTTTCAACATTTTAAATTTTAATCCCCACACACGTTCTCTCTAATTCCTTCTTCTATTCTCTTTTATTCTCTTATTCTATCTCTCTACCTTACTTCACCGTATCACGTATATCGTGTATATCCTACAAGAAAAGATTCTGAAATCTTGCATCTAGAAAAAAAGGATAATTAAGCGCGCGCTTAGCTCTGTGAAAAGATGAAAGAAGGCGTAGCGTGTGCTAACTGGCTAAGTGCTCTTACTAGACATTAAAAAGGTATTAGAGTTTTTCTAGTGCAAGTGCTTTAGCGCTTTATCGCGATTGTTCCCAATTCTTTCACGGTTCTATCTAGCATTACCACATCGCTGATAGCTTGTATCACCGTTACTGGAATGTCGATTTTGATGCTCCCTCTTAATATTGATTTATCTAGTCCAATTTCTTCTGCTACATCATCTTTGATTTGGACACATATTTTTGTGATCTGCATTGTCTTTTCTTCGAATTCGATGTCACAGACATCGCCTAGAAGCTTACCCTGCTGTCCTATTACTTGCTTTCCCATCAAATCAACCATGCGCATTTTCACTTCACCTAATTAAGATCAGGAATATTAAAAAATAAAAACTTTGGGATATTTAGATGTTGGATTTGAGTATGGGAAAAGCGAGCGCGCGTTTTCCCAGTTGCTTTCAAGAATCATGTATTAGATTCCCAGAAGTAGGTTTGTAAGTGATCATAGATTTAAGATATTTCAAATATTTGCTGAGTGAGAAAAACACGTTCAATGTTTGTTTTGAGAAGAGAGTGGATATTATTTTTTCTGATTGAGTTTCTTTTTGTAGCGATTTTACTATTCTTTAATAAAGTCTAATTGAGTCGCGCTGCTAATCATGGTATGACTTCAAAGATAGCTTAGACCATCATTATGTACGTGAATGTCAGTGTAGCTAAGGAGAATGCTGATAGCTCCAGCCATTCTTCTCAGTTAGTTTCTTAATATTGTCCACACGTTTGTTTCAATTATTTCCAGGAACTTTTCATGTTTGCGAATCCTCGGTATGTATATAATGTTCTAGCACGCGAAGAGAAGACTGCGACAGATGTCCCTACATGTACTCGAGTGTAGATGCTTGGATAAAACGACATCAACGATTGAAAAGAAAAGTGAAATTCGAAAGAGCGTGCAATAATAAATTAAGCCCGTGCGCTAATTATAGAGGTGAGCATTCTGGGCACTCAATTTCGATTCCGTAAAGCCGATCTAAAATGTCTTTGGTGCTTGGAAGGTCGTTAGCTTCTCGCACTATTTTCTGGTATCGTAGTACTCCATACCTGTCTGTTATGAAGATCGATGGAAA
>JAUPKU010000088.1 GCA_030837285.1 Thermoproteota archaeon
AGGTACACCTCAACCTGAGGTTGAACGCAACATAGTTGGCACCCCTGAGCAATGCATCGAGAAGATAGCTAAATACACGGATTTGGGGGTAAGTCACTTCATGCTCGTTTTCCCTGAGGCGCCAAAGGATCTTAAGAGCCTAGAGCTATTCAGCGAAAAAGTCATGCCTCAATTTAAAACCTAATTTTTTCAGCAGATTTCCTAAATTCCAATACTGTTCTTCCTTTTCACTCCAAACCCCTTAGCTATTTTCTCCTTATCGAATACTGAAAGAGTACTTGTTCTCCTTACCAACTATCTTGATTTTGAATGGGAACTTTTCCTTAGTTTCCAGAACATAAATGTCTAATTCATGTACACGAAATATCTTATTGCTCAAACTGAGATAGATTGGGTTGGGAAAGCATTTATACTAAATATGATTGAGGAAGAGAAGGGAAAAAGAATGGTAGTTTTGGAAGAACCCATGAAAGAAGTTTTGACTCTAAAAAACTACATTAATGGAGAATGGGTTGAATCAAGAGGATCCACAATCAATGTGGTCAATCCTGCCACCTGTAAAGTTATTGCAAAGGTGCCTCTTTCCACGAAGGATGAGATTGACTCAGCTCTTGAAGCGGCGAAAAGGGTTTTCCCAGAATGGCGGAGAACACCACCTCTTGCTAGGGCAAGATGTCTCTTCAGACTGAAAGAGCTTATGGAAGAGCATTTTGAGGAACTGAGTAGAATTCAGACCTTCGAGCATGGAAAGACAATTGATGAGTCAAGAGGGGAGACCCGGCGTGGCATCGAAAACGTCGAGGTTCCCGCAGGGGTCCCTTCATTGATGATGGGATACAATTTAGAGGATATTTCAGCTGGAATTGATGAATATCTGGTTAGACAACCTCTGGGTGTATTCGGGATAATACCCTCATTCAATTTTCCCTTTATGGTTCCTCTATGGTACGCGCCATATGCTGTGTCGACTGGAAACTGTGTTATAGTAAAGCCGTCGCCCCATGTTCCTATTAGCCAGACGAGATTAGCTGAACTTGTTAACGAAGCAGGCTTTCCCCCAGGAGTATGGAATATTGTCCAGGGGGGAGAGGAAATTGCAACTCACATGCTAGACCACCCAGACATCAAGGGAATCTGCTTCGTAGGTTCAACTGCCGTGGGAAAAAATGTGTACAAGAAGTGTGGTGAAACTGGCAAAAGAGTAATTGCTCAGTGTAGCGCAAAGAACTTTCTGCTAGTAATGCCAGATGCTGATTTGGGGAAGACCATAGCGGCTTGTATGACGTCTTTCTTTGGCAATACTGGTCAGCGTTGCCTCTCAGGGGCTAATTTAGCAATTGTAGGAGATGGGTTGAATGATAGAGACTACGACAGCTTCTACAAGAAAGTTGTTGATGCTTTTATCGATGCGGCATCGAATATAAGAGTTGGTTATGGGCTTGACGAGTCAGTTCAGATGGGACCCCTTCAAAACAGCGACAGGAAAGAGAGAGTGCTCGGGTTAATTCAAAAGGGCTTAGACGAAGGAGCGAGGCTTGGACTTGACGGTCGAAACGTTAAGCTTTGTGGTGACTGGCCTGAAAAATGCTTCCTCAACCCAACTGTATTTGAAGAAGTTACACCAGACATGACTATTGGCAGAGAGGAGATCTTTGGACCGGTAGCATCTATAATAAAAGCCAGAGGTTTCGACGAAATCCTAGAGATGATCAGTAACAACCATTACGGTAACGCAGCATCCATATTCACGTCAAGCGGAAAGTGGGCTCGAGAGTTCCAGTACAGAGTCGAGTGCGGTAACATTGGCATAAACGTAGGAATAGCAGCTCCAATGGCCTTCTTCCCCTTCAGCGGGATGAAAGACTCCTTCTTTGGAACTTTACATGGCCAAGGTGTAGAAGCCGTTCGCTTCTTCACTGAGAGCAAAGTCATTATCCAAAGGTGGTTCTGAAACAGCGGATGTCAAGTGTAACAATCTCAACTATCATAAGCTTTGCAACAAAATTTGAGGAAGACTCCTCAAGACTTTATTCTAAACTTGCTGAACTTTCTGTAGAAAAAAAAGATGTTTTAATGTCTTTCGCCAAAGAAAGCATAGAGAATAGCCTATTTGTAACTAGAACTTATAGAGAGACTGTATCAGACGCTCTTGAAACTTCCTTCTCATTTGAGGGATTAGATCTAAATGATTACATAGTCGAAACGACACTAAAAAATAATATAGACTACGCAGAAGCTTTAAGAACTGCGATAAATGTTGAGGAAAAAGCGATCAACTTCTACTTAGAAGCATCTAAGCGATCTAAATCGCTACTATCTACTATACCAAGAGCTTTGACAGTAGTAGCTGAGAGAAGAAGCCGCCGCAAACTCAAACTTGAGTCTTTACTGAGTCAAACCGATTAAGTGGATATAGAATATCATCTCTTTTTGTTCGGAATCAACGAAGCATTTTCCTTCTAAAGAATTCAACTAGGCCAAATTCTTCGATACTTTTGACTATTATGGTCTCTGCGCGGTTTAAATCTTCAATTAGTTGTAACTCTTTTGCAATAGCTTTGGTTAGACAGTTAGTATGTTTATATGTCGAGGTGAACTGAGAGAGTAATCAGTGGAGATGTTTTATGAAATGAAGGCAGCTTTTATTGTGGCACCTAAAAAGTTCGAAATTAGAGATGTTGAGATGCCAACCATAAACGAAAATGAGATGCTTGTTCGAATAGGCGCATGTGGAGTTTGCATGAGTGACACTCCAGCATATTTGGATACGTGGAGTGAGGCCAGAAAGAAAGATAGACCTTTCCCAAGAAGGGTTGGTCATGAGCCTTCAGGTACTGTTGTCGAGGTTGGGAAGAATGTCCAAGACTATCAGAAAGGGGACAAAATAACAGGAGTCTTTGGCATGGGTTGCTTTACTGAATATGTTAAATGTCAGCCCAGTCTTCAATTCGTTCCGGGATCTCGCACTGTGATCGCGAAGATTCCAGATGGAGTAGCTATAGAGTATGCAATGGGCGAGCCACTGATGGACTCAGTAAGCCATGCGGAGGTGGCAAGTCCAATATTCGGTGACTATGTCTTTCAAGTTGGAGTTGGCTTTATGGGTTTGTGTGCTTTAGCAGGTATCGCTCAGATGAAAGGCCTAAAAGAATACATCGTCTGCGACCTTGATGATTCTAGACTTCAGTTAGCAAAAGAACTTGGAGCAACAAGAGTTTTGAATTCGAGGAATGTAGATGTCGTCAAAGAAGTCATGGATATAACGGGGGGAAGAGGAGTTGACGTGGCCATAGAAGCCGTTGGTCACCCAATAGGCTTACACCTAGTCGGTGCAGTAATTAAGAGAGGTAAGGGAAAAATCATCTCTATTGGCTGGCACCAAGCCCCGGACACCTATGATCTGTTCGATTGGATAAAGTCCCCAATAATTTATAGTCCTCAGGGATCAGCACTATCACCACATCCGGAAGAATGTCTTCCACGAGCGATGTGGGCAGTGAAGAAAGGCATCTATCCAATGGAGAAGCTTGTCACCCACAAGTACAAGTTTGAGGACATTGACAAGGCGTTCCAAGATGCCATCGGAAGAACGCCAGGATATATAAAAGGCGTAGTCATGCCATAAGCTCAACTTGAGTGCCAAGTAAAATCGTTGAAGATACAGTAGAGCGCGCATTATTAGAGGCTACTATCTTTTCTTTATTTCTCCAATTAAACAATAATAGCGTTCCCATTCCTGTTTACCGGAGTCGATTCTGAGACAATCTATCTTAAATCCATTAAATTCTTTCCAGAGCAACTTTTTGTTGAAGATGTAATGTACTACTCCCTTTTCCTCTCCCTCTATTGGAATGTAGGTTCTAGAATCGAGCATCGTGTGTTTGGACATCGTTCTGTTCGGTGTCTTTTTTCGAACTGTTATAAAAATCAGACCTTGAGGTTTTAGTATTCTTTCCACTTCTTTTATCGTCTTTCTTATATCCTCAATTTTACCATGATAGATAGCACGGAAACTTATTATAGCATCAAAGAAATTGTTTTCATATGGTAATTTTTCCCACATAGAACCGATCCTTAAATTACCACTAAGATTTTCCTCTTTAAAATAAGCTCTAGCAACTTCAATTGCTCTTTCTGAACCGTCAATTCCATAAACCTCAAAACCATTCTTTGCTAGAAGTGCCAAATGTGTCCCAGAACCGCAACCTAAATCAAGAATTCTCCTAACTCTTTGCTTCTTAAATAAGGTCAACAATTCGGGAAGATACTCAAGAGAGCTAACGTAGCCTTTGCCCTTCTCATTATATATGTTATCCCATCTCGTATTATTATTCAAGAGCGGCATCAAGCCAAATTGATGATGGCTTCTTCATAAACATGTTTCCTATAATACTCTGATAGTAAAATTTAGTTAATCCAGAATCACTTATTATATTTCCAGACAATGTCGTAGACCGTATTTATGTTAGAAAATATGAGAAGGGATGGCTAAGAAATGGTGGTATAGGATGTCATTAGGTTAGTATGAAAAGCCAGTATCTAGAAGAGAGTGTTGTGGAATGATTTTTTATTTTAAATTTATGTAGAATTGCTAATTCTAACAGTTTTTTTTCCTAATGTTTATTATGTGATTCGGGAGATTTCAATTTGGTGTAAGATATGGTTATTGTTGGAGTTGTAGGAAGTCCAAGGAAGAATGGCAGAACAAATAGTTTAATAGACGCAGTTTTAGAGGGTGCTAAATCAAGAGGCGCTGAAGTGAAAAAGGTATACCTCGTCGATTACGAATTGCGGCAGTATAAGGGTTTAGACGGTTCAGCTGAAGCCTTTACATACTGTCCCGAGGAGTTGAGCAAACTCTGTGATGGGGCAGAAGCCTTTGCCATAGGCGCTCCCATCTATTGGGGAGATATAAATGGAATGACGAAGGACTTCATGGACACAGTCAAAATCCCTATCACAAATGGAAAGCCAGCTTTGGGGGTTACAATTGCTGGTGGATCTGGTAGAGGCCAAGTCTCAGGTGTGCAATCCTTGTACACTTTCTTCTTTCACAAGCAGATGAGAGCAATTGACCCTACACCTGTCTCCAGATTCAATATGCAAGATGCCCTAGATGAACTGAAAATCAGCGGTGGAAGACTTGTTGACCTCTCAAAGAAGAAGGAAACGTTCCCAGGGAACACTGTGAACGAGCGCTTACCAGTGGTACAAGCCTACTATACTTCACTAAAATATCTTAATTACGATCCTCTTGACGAGTGTATCATGCTTGACCAGCAATTAATAAAAGTCTCAGAAGGAAAGAAGGAGGAAGAGGCAAAGGTCGAGCTAGACAAGGCTCTGGAATTAATTTCTAAAGGGAATAGGAGTGCAGCTGCCGAATATGCTGTGAAGGTATACCTCATGCTCTATTTCACTTCCTAGACCTAACGAGAGATGTTCAAACTAGAGAGTAAAGTATGACTTGTTTTATCTGACTAGGTTTGTGAGAAAGCCTAGTCTAACGAATTTTTACATACTCATAAGCTTCCGTAGCATTCTCGAAGCAGTAGTGGACTTTTTGGAACTCTTTTCTGAACTCAGCCACATCCAATCCAATCTTTTCAGAAGATTCCTTATCAATGATAACTCGTTTGATATACTCAGCTATATCGGTCATCTCTCTTTCTCCCATTCCAAGCCTAGTTACCTCTGAGGTGCCAAGCCTTATACCACCCGGATTCGTATAATGGCGTCCCATTTTTATGTCCCATGGGAGGAGATTCCGATTCACGATAAGGTTTGCCTTCTCTAACTCAGCTTCAAGGGTTCCTCCATCACCGTATTTTGATATGTCAACCCAGATAAGATGAGACTGGGTGAAGCCCTTCTTCTCGCCAAGAACAGTGAAACCTTTCTCATGCAACGCTTGACCTAAAGTTTTAGAGTTTCTGACAATTTGTTGCGCATACTCATTCCCAAACTCAAGCATTTCCGCCAATGCTATCGCAACGCCTGCAACTGCGTGAAGATGATGGTTACTCACGAGGCCTGGGAAGATAGCCCTCTTTATCTGTTCACTATATTTATTCCAGGATACAACCATTCCATGCTGAGGTCCCGGAAGAGTTTTATGAGTACTCATTGTTACAGCGTCAGCTCCTTCTCTGAGAGGATCTTGGAACGCCTTCCCAGCGATAAGACCTGAAACGTGGGCTGCATCATATGCGACTTTAGCTCCGCAATTCTGAAATGCTTCAGCTAACTCCTTAACTGGGTGTGGAAACGGGAGAACGCTTCCACCGAACATCGCGAGTTTCGGTGCTTTATTTCCTTTTACCAACTCATCTATCTTCTTCTTTGTCTCATCTACGTCAATATTTAACTCATCATAGTCGTAAGGGAAGTACTCAACTTGAAGCCCTTTTACAGAGCCCGCTGTTCCTCCAAAAGCCTGCCTACCCATGCTAATGTGGCCACCGCAGGGGATTGAGAGGGCAAACATTATGTCATTGTAATTGGTGAATGCGGTGTACACAGCGAGATTAGCTGTTACACCTGATATGGGCCTGACATCGACGAATTCAGCGTCAAAAAGCCTCTTAGCCAAATCAATACAAATGAGTTCAACCTGATCTATAAATGAGCATCCAGCATAAATTCTCTCGCCAGGCCAGCCTTCAGCATAACGGTTTCCAAAGTCAGTGGTTAATGCTTCTCTGACAGCAGGACTTGGCACATTCTCACTAGCTATAAGAGGAATCGCTCGTCTGAAAAGGCGATGATGCTCCATTAGGAGTCTAGTTATATTATCATACGATTTCCTAGCTTCCGACAAATCATAAACCTCAACAAAGAATTAGATCAATATCTTTTATTTGTCACTTTTCTTACCATATTTGATTACTTGTTAAGATCAAGTGAAGTAAAAGAGTCTAGTAGATAGGATTAAAAACCTAAGCAATTCTTAACATCACTGGTCTGTGGTGTATTAAGCGATGAAATCTAACAGCATTACAGCAGTTGCACCCGCCACATCAGCCAACCTCGGCTCAGGATTCGACGTCTTCAGCGTAGCCCTCGACATCTTCTTCGACACCATCAATGTAGAAATGATAGAAGGAGGTGGTATTGAGATACGAGTTGAAGGACCTGGATCTGCTTCCATACCACTGGATCCTGATCGAAACACTGCGGGAATAGTAGCAAAGGCTCTCTTAAGTCTCTCAAAGAGAAGACACGGACTCCTAATTGAGATTAAGAAGGGAATAAGACCTGGAAGTGGATTGGGAAGCAGTGCGGCAAGTGCTGCTGCAGCCGTCGTAGCTGTGAACAAGCTTCTAAACCTGAACCTCTCAAAGTTAGATTTGGTGAGATTCGCAGCGCAAGGAGAGATAGCCTCTGCCGGCGCTGCTCATGCAGACAATGTCTCAGCAGCCATTCTGGGTCAATTCAATATAATTAGATGTAGCAATCCATTGGACGTAGTCAATCTTTCTCTACCGAAAAACATAGGCTTCGCCATAGTTATCCCTGAAATCACTCATAAGACAACTAGCCAAGCACGATCTGTCCTACCTGAAAAAGTCAGTCTTTCAGACCTTGTTTACCATGTTGGTCACGCCGCAACTATAGTGGCAGGAATCGCGCTAGGTGATGTAAGCCTCATGGGCAAAGGCATGTCTGACATAGTAGTCGAACCAGCGAGAGCCCATCTAATCCCTGGACTAGCTGCAGTAAAGAAGAGTGCAATGAATTGTGGAGCAGCTGGAGTTAGCATAAGTGGAGCCGGTCCCTCCGTAATAGCTTTGGTTAATACCAATGAAAGAAGAATAAGCGATGTGTCACGGGCAATGAAAGAAGCATTTGAGGACGGTGGAATCAAATGTGAAGCCTTAAGTGCGAAACCTGGACCAGGTGCTAGATTACTGGAGCAGTGATCCTTATTTCTAATTTTAATTTCTATACCAAACATGATATCATCTAGAGAGTTAGATCCTTATTGCAACTAAACTGTCATTCTCATGATTTTTTCATAATTTATTGTTATTGCGAGTGTGAGAGTTCTCCTTCAAGCAAGACTAAAAGTATCTTCTGAGACATCTTGTCATGGATTGGAGAAAATTCTATTAATGTGAAGATTTCAATCTCAATGGTCTGCATATTAAGGTCATATGTAATGCTGAGTAAGAAACTTCTGGTTATATGTGGTGCTTATGCGGTTGATCCTCTTGTAATGCAGAGTTTTAATCCTCTAGTTCCATCAATAAAGACAGCTTTCAGTGTTGATATCACGCTTGTTGCACTTTCAACTGCTTTTCACATGTTACCTCTTTCTGTTTTATGTCTCTTCTCTGGGACTATATCAGATCTTTATTCCAGGCCAAAGATCTTGATGTATGGCCTTTTCATCTATTCTTTTGGTTTAATGTTGGGTTCCATTTCTCCGAATATAACAATTTTTCTATTAACCAGAATCATTGATGGTGTTGGAGCAGCACTCATACAACCAATTTGTGTAGCATTAATAGGAGATATTACACCTGAGCATGAAGTTGGAAAGGCTATTGGGTTTAGTGGAATGTTTCTAGCCTTTGTCGGTATGACTCTTGGGCCTTTGATTAGCGGGTTCCTTGGTGAGATTAATTGGAGAATAGTGCCCCTTTACATCTGTGTTTATAGCTTAATCATTGGCGTCTTTAGCATGATAGTATTTAGAGGTTTCATAACCCCCGTGGAGAATACTAGGAATGTAAGTGTTGTCTTTCAAAAGATTAGGAGTGCAGTTGGAAATAGAAATCTCCTCCTATTAGCCCCAGTCGGTTTCATATCAATGTTCGCTTGGTCTGCTGTACAACCTCTAATTTCTGATTCTCTATCTCTTCCACCTCTTTTGCTGAAAAAGAGTGAAATTGGTACAATATTTTCTATTGTAGGATTCGTAGGAGTTTTCTTCGCCTATATTGGTGGAGTTTTGACTGACAAATTGGGCGCCAAGAGAAGTATTCTCTTTGCGCTTCTTATGGAGGCAATCCCCCTTTTTCTTTTGATCTTCGCTAACTCATATTGGTCATTCTCTATTTTGTTAGCGATAAACGGGGCTTTTAACAGAGTATCCCAGACCTCCAGAAGCACACTCGCCGTTGAATTAACACCTGAAGCGAGAGGAAGCGCTTCTTCTGTAATTCAATTTGCACAATTTCTCGGTTATTCATCATCGCCAATAATAATACCCCTTCTCTATTTATCATCAGGAATAGATTATGTTTTCCTATTGAGTTCCTCATTGATGCTTCTATCTATAGTATTTATTGCTTCAATCCATCTGAATAAATTAACACCGAAGGCTCGTGTTAAGGAAACTTGATAGAAAGAACTAGGAGAAGTATACTAATTAGAAAATCGCTACTAGTTTTTCTAGTCCATTATTGTTCATTGATGAAATACTCGAAAGATTGAAATCTAAGAGGGACAACGTTATCTGTAAGTTATTCGTGCCGAGATGATCGTTGGATATAAAATCTCCTTCAGAGTACAGTGGTAAGCTTTTAGACGCGGATGGGCTTCATGGAAAATGAAAAAATTATCTACTGGTCATTGCAGAAAGAAGAACTCTTAAGACAATTCAGTTCTTCAGAAGCGGGCTTGAATGAAGCTGAGGTCAAGCGCAGGCTCAAGGAGAACGGGTTGAATGAGATTCCTCATGTTGGTCATCGAACGGCAATTAACATCTTCTTATCTCAGTTCAAAAGCCCCCTCATCTACGTACTTGTCTTCGCTTCTGTAATGGCTAGTTTCTTAGGAGAGACTACCGAAGCAATAATAATAGTTGCTATAACACTAGTCAACACGGTCTTAGGCTTCGTTCAAGAGTATAGGACGGAGCATGCAGTTGAAGAACTTAGAAAGTACCTAGCATACAGTACCGTCGTACTTAGAGATGGAAAGAAGCAAACGATAGATACAAAAGAGTTGGTTCTAGGTGACATCGTTTTCTTAGAAATTGGTGATGTTGTTCCAGCAGAAGTTAGATTATTGGATGTTAATGAACTTCAGACAGATGAGTCTGCTCTCACTGGAGAGTCAATCCCAGTAGACAAAACCACCAAACCAATTGAACTCATCAACCCAGCACCACACCAACTGACCAATACAGCTCTCATGGGTTCCATAGTGACTAATGGCTCTGCAACTGGCTTGGTTGTTGCAACTGGGAGACTAACGTTCTTTGGTAAGACGGCGTCTACTCTTCTAGCTTTACCACCAGCAACTGATTTTCAGAAGAATATAGCAAGTTTTGGGAGTTTCTTGATTAAAGTAATCTTGCTACTTGTTGGTTTCGTATTCTTTGTGAATTCAATTTTAGGTCGAGGTGTATTAGAATCTCTATTATTCTCTTTAGCCTTGGCAGTAGGTATTATCCCGGAGGCTCTTCCAGTAATAATTACCGTTGGCTTGTCAAACGGTGCTCTTGTTTTAGCTAGTAAGAAAGTCGTAGTTAAAAAGCTTGAGGCGATAGAAGATCTTGGAAATGTCGATGTGCTTTGCACAGATAAAACTGGGACTCTCACTCAAAATGAGATTAGAGTTAATGACATAGTAGATCTTGAAGATCAGTCCCAACCCGAATTGATGAAGTACGCACTTCTTTGTAATACCGCGATAGTAGAAGGTGACAAAATACTCGGTAACCAAATCGATACAGCTATATGGAAAAAAGCCAGAAGCAGAGGATTCAATGAAACAACACTCAATAACTTCACAAGAATTCACGAGATTCCATTCCAATACAATAGAAGGAGAATGAGCATTATAGTCGAGAGTGACGGACACCGTCTCTTAATTTCAAAAGGGGCTCCAGAATCAATTCTCAGTGTATCGACTAGTGCAGCCTTTGGAGTTGGAATTCAGTCTTTATCACAAATAAGCGATAGAATCAAATCGCTAGTCGCAAAATACAGCCAAACAGGAAACAGACTGATAGCTCTTGCATACAAAGAGATTGAAAACAAACCTGAATACTCTATAAAAGATGAGAATCAACTAACGTTCATAGGACTGCTTGTTCTACTCGATCCTCCAAAAGAAGATGCTGCTGAAGCAGTATCTAGATTGCAGTCGTTGAATATTAAACTGAAAATCCTCAGTGGAGATGATCCCCTCGTAACAGCTACTATCTGTCATAAAGTGGGGATTAACGGTCAGGAAAGAATCATTACTGGTTCAGATGTCGAAGGTAAAAATGAAAACGAGTTACGCCAAATTGTGGAGAAGAGTGATGTGTATGGTCGGATTACTCCGGATCAGAAGTACGCAATTGTTAATGCACTTAAGAAGAATGGTCATGTGACGGGTTTCTTGGGTGATGGAGTTAACGATGCCCCAGCCCTAAAGTTGGCTGATGCTGGAATATCAGTTGAATCAGGCGTTCAAGTTGCTAAAGAGGCTTCCTCAATAATACTTCTTCAAAAGAGTTTAAGTGTTATCGCAGAAGGGGTCACTGAGGGAAGAAAGGCCTTTGGCAATATGATTAAGTACATCAATAATACTACTAGCGCTAACTTCGGAAATATGATAACAATTGCAATGGGTTCTCTGTTTTTCCCGTTTATTCTCCTTCTTCCTTCTCAGATACTTCTGACGAATCTGATCTCTGACGCACCATTGCTAACTATATCAACCGATAGACTTGATGAGGAAAGCCTTAGAGCTCCAAGAAGAATGAGGATTAAAAACATAGCTAGATTTGTTATCTTCTTTGGTCTAATAAGCTCAATATTCGACTTCGTCACAATATACTCTATAATTAATATAATTGGAGCTAGCATGGAACTATTTCGCACAGGGTGGTTTATAGAGTCAGTATTGTCGGAGATACTAGTAACCTTCTCGATAAGAACCAGACGCCGATTTTACAAGTCAAGACCCAGTAATTTATTAATCGCAACCTCAGTTATCATGATAATAACGACTCTCGTTATTGTCTACTCGCCTTTTGGTTCGATCTTCGAGTTTGTTGCACCACCACTCTGGTTCTTAGGTTTGATTCTGGGAATACTCGCTAGCTACTTCTTCCTTGTTGAGAGTTTGAAACATATTTTCTTTGCTCACTTCAGATCAGAACATGAACTTTTACAAGCTAAACTAGGCAAGTAAATCAGAAACTCTTCCACAATGGTAAATTGGCTCAATAAGCCTCCAATATCTCTTATTAAATCAGTTTAACAAGGGCACCTCCTCGCACACAACTGAAAAAGACTTTGATAAGAGTTTTAACTGTGTAAAATCATCATAGTAGCGAGTCTATGCGGAGTACGGATACATCATGTCTGATCTAAGAAGTTTTCTTTCGAATCTAGAAGCCTCAGGCGACTTAATTCGAATAAAGGAAGAAGTCTCTCCGAAGTATGAGATTCCGACAATACTAAAAGAATTTGACGGCAGAAAAGCGGTATTCTTCGAGAAAGTTGAGGGTCACTCAACCCAAATTGTAGGAGGAGTCTGCGGAACAAGAGACCGAATCTATAGAGCTTTAGATTGTACCCGGGAAAGCTTCTATCAACGCTTGGGTGATGCTCTCAGCCACCCCAAAGTAGCGAAGAGGGTAAACGAGGGCCTTGTCAAAGAGATTATCGAGAAACCCAAATTAACTAGCCTTCCAGTCCTCACCCACTATGAGCATGATGCTGGTCCATATATTACTTCAGCGATTCTCTCAGCTCGAAGCTCTGACGGTAGCTTTGAGAATGTTTCTGTCCATCGTCTTCTAGTTCTAGATGATAACCATCTATGTATACGAATTGTACCGCGCCACCTCTATAGACTATGTCAACTCGCCAAAGAAGGCGGAAAAACTCTCGATGTCAGTATATCCATAGGATTTCACCCAGCGGTTCTTGTTGCTGCTTCTTCTCCAGCTTCTTTTGGTACAAGCGAATTCGACGTTGCCAATACGTTAATGAATAATCAGCTAAATCTAGTGAAGTGTGAGCACATAGAAGCCTACGCACCAGCAGATGCAGAGGTTGTCTTGGAGGGAAAGATCCTATTGGATAAAGAAGTACTGGAGGGACCGTTCCCGGACCTGACAAGTACGTATGACATTCAGAGGAAGCAGCCAATAATCGAAGTAATTGGCGTTATGCGACGCAGAGAGTACTTGTATCAAGCTCTCCTACCTGGCGAATCGGAGCATCGCCTCCTAATGGGTATGCCCCAAGAAGTCAGAATATGGGATTACGCTAGGAATGTTGTTCCAACTGTTAAAGCGGTTAACATGACGCTTGGTGGCTGTGGATGGCTCCACTGTGTTGTGGGTTTTGACAAATTCAGGGAAGGGGATGGAAAGAACATTCTAATGAGCGTCTTCGCGGCTAACCCGAGTATAAAGCATGCGATAGTCGTTGACTCAGATATAGACGTATATGATATGGAGCAGGTGGAATGGGCAATTGCTACAAGATTCAGAGGAGACCAAGGGCTTCTCGTCGTGCCAAACGTCAGAGTTTCAAGTCTAGACCCTGCATCCAATCAGGAGCTTGAATTAGGCTGCAAAGTTGGAGTGGATGCTACGAAAACCCTCCTTAAACCAAAAGAGAAATTCGAAAAAGCTAAAATCCCCATGAGCCTAAACGTCACAAAAATTTTAAAGAAATACAAATTATCCTAAACTGAAATCAAATATAGGTAAGTCAATGCCGACAGATTGAACTCAAGACAATCTGAACTTCTTCTCTACTGCCTTAATACTCTCTCCGAGGACTTCTATCTCTTCTAAGTTTGAAATGCCAAGTCCCCTTTCTTCTGCCAACCTCAGATACTTAACTTTTCTTGGATCCATACCCATAACTGCCGCAGATACAGAGTCTACAGCAACCATGTCTCGACCAGCAATTATTAGATCCATCTGCACAGGGCTTCCATAGGTTTCATTTTCCTCAGCTCCAACTATGCAGTCAACTACGTTGAGCTTCACTTTGTCCTTAAGAATCGATGCTAAATCAACTATTTTCTCATCTAATTGATCATGCATGATACTCTTTGGCAGAATAACGCCCATGAGGTTTTTCATAGAGACGGTTACTAATGCCATGTGATGAATCTTCAATTTTGGAACATTTATTATGCATGTACTATCGATCGCAGTCTTAGCTACATTCACTTCATTCAATGCTAAGGCTTGCTGAATCTTCATTTTGACAGTTAAGTCTCGGTTCAGGTTAACAAGCTTAACCTTCTGTCTAATGGTAACATCCTTGATTCCAACGATCTCGAAAGCTCTATCAGTATCGCCTGAGCCACCTTCTCCAACAGTAATCTGCTTGACCTCTTTGTTTTTCAAGAACTCAATTAAACTCTCGATAACTCGGGAATCGGTTGTGATGCCCGTAGAAGATGCCTTGGCAACAACGTAATTTGGCTTAATGAGAATTCTGTCATCAGGAGATATCACCTTCTTTGCATCTATAATGTCTAATGCCTTTTCAACCATCCTTGAAGGTTCTTTACCCCTAACTATAGCTACTTCTGTCTTCAAGACTATCATCTTGCTTGTACTTCTATTTTCAAAGAAAGTACAGAGATGTTTCCTAATAGACTTTTTCAAAATGAAGGAATGATTCAGTCACCGAGCAACAAGCAACCAGATGGGTCCAAGTACAATTTAGATATCTACTTATATTATTAACACCCAATAACTAAATATGGACATACGCAATATCCGCTGTTTTATTCCGATTGGCGGTCAAGGGACGCGGCTTAGACCTCTCACCTATGACGTCTCAAAACCATGCATAAGATTTCTAAACAGACCTCTTATAGAATTCTCAATAATAGAGCTTGCTGAACAAGGAATAAGAAACTTCATCTTCGGAGAACTAGGCTACACCAACTATGCCAACCTCTTCGACCAATACGCGGAAGGAGTAGGAGTCTCAGCAAAATATAACATAGAGCCTAGACTCCATATTAAACATCAACCAAACATCGACGACTTAGGAAGTGCTCACTCCTTCTGGATAAACAAGGAATATTACGACATTCAGGACCCTATTCTTGTAGTGCAAGGCGACAACCTTTTCAAACTCAATCTTGCAGGCTTAGTCAAAGAACATGAGCGAAGAAAAGCGTTGATGTCAATCGGCCTTATCAAAGTTGAGAATACTGAACAATACGGCGTTGCTAAACTCGGAGAGGACATGCAGATAAAGACATTTATTGAGAAACCTCGTAAAGGTGAAGCCCCTAGTAACTTCGCAAACGCTGGTATTTACCTTATATCACCCAACATCAATGACGTCCTCCTGAAGGACGATCTAAAGAAGATCATGTCCGAGAGAAATAGACTCGATTTTGGATATGACTTCATCCCCTATCTAGTTGACCACGGGTACCCCGTCTACGGTTATCCCGTTGATGTTTGGTATGATGTAGGTAATATTGAACACTATCTACAAGCTATGCTAGAAATTCTCCATGGAAAGCTGGATATACGGGTTGCAGAAAAGAGAATTCTATCAGGAAGAAACTTGTGGGTGCAAGGGTTCAGCCAAGAATCCATCAAGAGACGACAGGAAATACTTAATAAGTATAGCGAGAAGCGACTCTTTTTGGACGGAGCAGCATTAATTGGGAGACATACCAGGATAGGTGACTACTCCAAGATATCAGAATCATGCGTCGACAACTTCTGCATACTTGGTGAACATGTATACATTGACAGATCAGCCGTATTGGATGGATGTAGAATAGGCGACTACGCAAACATTACAGATAGCATAGTCGGACGAAAAACCATCATCGAATCATCTCTTGAGCACCCTACTTACATTGAAGGCAACTCCGCATTAGGAAGCAGCGTCCGAATCAAAGAAGGCTGCAGACTGATAAGAACAAAAATTAATCCGGGACTAGTCATCCCAAAGGGAATGACCTATGTTGACAAAACCCTCTTGACCTTCGAAGACGTGGTTCAGCTCTCATCATAACATATTATACTATATTAGCGCGCGCTTATCCCTAATATCATTTATTAACCGTTGTTGAGAAGGAATTGCATTGAAATTTTCGGCCAGAGTTATTCAGGGATGGACGGGCGAGATAAGCGGAGAAGCTCTGATCACTAGATCTAAAGTCTCCTTCCTAGGTGACATCGACATTAACACTGGAGAAATTGTAGGTCCAGATATCGACATCAAGGGAGAGAACATCAAGAACCAAGTCTTAATCTTCATTGAGGGAAGAGGTAGCACAGTAGGCTCAAACGTCCTTTATGGCTTATCAAAGAAGGGACTTGCCCCCAAACTGATTGGTACATGCAGAGCTGAGCCTATAACCATCTCGGGAGCAATCTACGGCGAGGTGCCCATGATATCGAATCTGAGTGAAGA
>JAUPKU010000089.1 GCA_030837285.1 Thermoproteota archaeon
TAGCTCAAAGGTGTTCTGAGCCATAGTCATTTTGCCAAAACCCTCAGTCATTATCAGAGTTAATCCAATATTTTCGTTACCTGTAATGGCAACACCAATCCTATAGCCAATTAGGCTGTTTAGATCCTCTGCTTCTACTCCTCCTACAATAATGCCTTTTACTCCGACCTCGATGGCTTTGCGTAGTGCGTTAACATCAACGCTCCCTCCGCCTACAATAATTTGACCTGCCTGCTCTTTTCCAATTTCATCTGCTGTCAAAGTATCACTTGAAGATTTAGAAATGACAGATAATTTACCATGAGTCTCTCCGCCGATTCCAAGGATCCCTTGGATATATGCTGCTGGACATTCGATGGCAACACCTTCCTTCCCTAGTAATTCAACTACGGTACCTGGAATATAAGAGTCAAGCTCTATAGGTACAGGAGGTTTTCGTATGAGAACTCTACCCGAGGAAGTACTGATCATTCTGCCAAGTTCTGGATCATAGAATTGCGTTGATGAGATATATTCTATGACTCCATCACATGGAGCTAGACATACCTTCTCTCCCCAACGCGATCCAGCAAAAGAAAATGGTCCTGGCATTCTGGCAATAGGTTCATCTTTTTTTATTTTATCACCGACTTTCTTAAGTAAATATTTTGGAACATTTTCAGCTTCACAACCTAATTGAAGGGCGACACTAAAATCTAGAGGATCTCCTTGGGCATAGGCTCTCACAATTATAGTATCAAATGAGACTTTGTCGCCAACTTTGACTTGAATATCTCCTGCAATTGGTAGTTTGCGTTCTTTTACGAATTTATAGAAAGCCTTCCGCTTTAATCCGGGTGTATAAGCTAGAGCTGACATCTTAATTACTCTCCTATTTTAAGTTCTTTCATTGGATATGCATCCAGTTCAGTATACCATTCTACGAGTTTCGCCACTCTTTCTTTTTCTTCGATTGGTAATTTCAGTGGTCTTCCGCGTGCATCGATAATTATACCTAGGAGACCGGAGTAAGCCTTTTTAGTTAATTTACGACCGAGACCTGCTCCAACATCGAATCCTCGTGCTGGTTGTATGTCTACATCAACTGTTTGACCTACTTCGAGAGGTACCCGCTTCATTGCACCGTAAACTATACGCTCATCATATGTTTTTCCATCAGGTGTTGTTATCTTGACAGTTCCGACATCATCTCCACTTCTATTGGCTTGACCTTGAAATGCTATACAAGTGGCTAATCTAACTATGCAATCTTTATCAAAGATCTCGACAGCCGCTTCCTTTTGAACTGTTGACATAACTCCTAAATGAGGCATCATGAATACACTATCCTTAAACAATTCTGTTACTCCAGCAACTTGGAATCCATCCATAAGAAGGAGGGCTGCTTGTACTTCTCGAGGTGCATGGGAGAGTAATCCACCTGTTCCACCAACACTATTGACATGTAACATGTCAATGTATGTTTCTTCTCTTCCTCTTGTCTCTCTCGACTGCTCTGCCCATTTTTGAAGTCCTTGATCTGCGACTCGAGCGCCTAATAGTGGTCTTGCTAAAGATTTATGGTGTTGGAAACCAAGACGTAGAGCTTCTCTAGCTACTGCCTGCTCAATAACCAGATCTTGTAAATCTTGAGGAATGGTAGTTGGTCTAATCATCTTGTTATAGAGTTCATTTGTTAAATCTGGAACCTCAAATGGTAACCAACGCCTTACATTCTCAACTCCAGCTTCTTTCAGCACATTGCATATACTGTAGCTCATGCCTAGGTTCGCACTAACGCTCCTTACAAATCTCCCATCGTACAGAGAATAAATGTTGGTTGTTGCTCCACCTAGACCCACTCCAATAACATTCATATTATAGACTTCACCATAACTTCTGAACATCATTCCTTCTCCAGCGGGGGTAGGCATTATAGGAACCGGAGTCCACTTCATTAATCTGTTATATCCAGGAGCATGACTCATGACATGCTCCATAAACAATTCGTGTACAGCGTTTCTGGCAGGCTCAGGATTTTCAAGTTCCAGAGAAGGACGAATATTGTCTACAAGTTTCAAAGCTGCTTTTTCATTTAGAATATTAACAACGTTATTTTGAGCATCTTTGTTGCCAGCGTAGACTATTGGAAGAGTATATCCAGCACCAAATCTTGCTTTTGGATCCGCGGCTTTAATGAAATTACAGACTTCAATGATGTCAGTTCTATTTCCTCCATCCGTACCACCCGCAATCAGAATCATATCAGGTCTTAGGTCACGCAACTTCTTAATTTTCTCAAAGGGTTCACGTCCGTCATCCCTAGAAAAAATATCCATAATAATAGCTCCAGCTCCAAGAGCAGCACGCTCAGCACTCTCAGCAGTCATCGATCTTATAACGCCGGAGACGATCATTTGTAAGCCACCGCCAGCGCTACTAGTAGTCACATATAAGTCTACACCTTCATTCTCGCCATTATAAGGAACAATTATTCCTTCTTGAGCCAAGAGCTTGTGACCAGCCAATTCTTCTATCTCTCTGATAGCATTACGTACACCGAGAGTAACGTCTTCATATGGCGCCTCCACAGTTGTTGGAGCTTCACCGCTTATAACGTATCTATATTCACTCCCTATCTTCTTGAAGAGACGCGCTTTACTCGTTGTACTTCCACAATCAGTAGCTAGAATCACTTTTGGCTCGTTAGTCTTATCTTCCATTTCATGATTCACAAAATCCTCTAAACCCCTTCTAATTCTTATAATGTTTTCGGTTATTACAAGGTCTATTCACACGGTGCTTACAAAGCCCTTATGTAAACAAAAGCTACTTGATGAAAGGCACAGGTGCCAAAAAAATATAGTACCCATAAGCACAAGTTATAAATATTATAAAAACGGAACACACTCAATCAAATAATATTCTTAGGAGAGAATATTCTACATGAAAGCTGTTGTAAAGAAAGACGGAATGGTTGGAGTTGAAGTTGTCGACGTACCCTATCCAAAGTTAAGACCTGGATGGGTAATAATGAAGGTTAAGGCCGCGGGTATCTGCGGAAGCGATCTTCACTCCTATCAGAGGACAACTGTACCTCGAGCTGGACCCATGGGCCATGAATGTGCAGGGGAAGTCGTTGAAGTTGGCGAAGGAGTACAAAATGTTAAAACAGGAGATCATGTCACCTACAACCCTTTCGCTTTGAGAACCAATCAATCTTGTGGAGAATGCTATTTCTGCCTAACAGGACAACCTCTAGGTTGCGCTAAAAGACCACCAACAACAAGCGACGGTGGATGCATGGCTGAATATATGGCTGTTGACTCAAGATCCCTGTTTAAATTACCAGAAAATGTGCCCTACGAAATTGGAGCACTCATAGAACCATTTGGCGTATCATATCATGGTGTACTTGAATCATCCAGTCTAAAGCCATCACAGACACTAGTAATTCTCGGGCCGGGCACCATAGGTATCGCCGCTTTAATAGCCGCAAAACTTGTTACCCCAGAACAGATAATTATGACAGGAACAAATGCAGATGAAGCAGTACGGTTTAAGTTAGCTAAGACCTTAGGAGCTACTGAACTCATAAATGTGCAGAAAGAAGATCCGGTAAAAAAGGTCAGAGAATTAACCGACGATGTAGGAGCAGACGTTGTCCTTGAGGCTGTAGGAGGACATCATCCACAATTGATCACAGCATTGAAGATGCTTGCTTATGGAGCAGAATGCATAGTAATAGGCCATCCAGAGCGTGTTGAGGAACCAGTAGCATCTATTGATGGAGTAACATATAATCACGTTATAACAAGGCGACAGAAAATAATTGGCAGTTGGATTTATGATACATTGACGTATATGAGAATCATAAAACTATTACAGCGAAAACTAGTAGATTTAAAGCCACTACTTACACACGAACTCCCACTTAGTGAGGCCGAAAAGGGCTTTGAGTTGGGCTTCAAGCAAGAATGCATTAAAGTCATGCTCAAGCCTTAAATAGATAACACATATAATGGAATGATAGAATTAGGGGAGGAAGAACAAATATGGTATGCTCCCTTTATGACAAACCAAATAACCGTTGTACCGTAATGGTTGAAAGGTTCACTGGACTAGGAACTCACATTTGCACACCTGAAGAAGTAAAAGAATTCTGTACAACAGATAAGAATTTCGAAAAATGCGAAAGGTACCAGCGAAGACAAACCAGCGTAACGATGGCAAAGAAACGATTCATCTAAACGTTCTCTAACTACTTTTTTCTTTTTCAATTACTCTTTTTACAATATCAATATCTATGAACTACAGATTTTCTTATGAATGAATTTAATATCGCTACTAAAGCGTATACCATTTTTCATCTGATCTTTCTTACGATCGATTCAAAGTCCACAGGCATTAGACTTGTTTAGACAAACCATAGAAAGATTAGGCATTAGGGTCACTCAATAAACAATTTTAATAAACGCTCGCGCACGCTAGTTGGAAACATTAAGTTCCTCTATTTCTTTGCCTATTCTCTCAATTTCATTATGAATTTTGCTATGACACGACAAGTTTTCTTTGTCCATTCCATCAAATACTCAGAGCTACAATAACTATGATGAAAATACCTCATCCAGATACGAATATACTAAAGAAAAAATTAACAAACTGAAAGGTAGCAATCCATAGTAAGCCATAGATTAATACAATATATGATAGAGCATTTGACATGTCTCACTTCCATTATTCTTTCCCTAAATCCTACAGATTCTATCTATGTAACGGAGAAATATTGCCAATAACTTGGAATCTTATTTTCGATATACTTTCTTTTGAATAATTTCCAGAAGCATCAGCAATAAAGAATCTGAGTCCTCATTTAGTACTATCAGATTTTATAACCGAGACTTCAAATTCTAAAAACTCTTTTATTGAGCAGTTTGTACCTTTTAATCCTGACTTAATGCTTGTAAATGTTTTGCTAATTAATTCTTAAGTCATCACTGAATTCTTGATTAGCTTCAGACAATTCTTTTTCTTTCTCATTGAAGAATAGAAAAAATATTTTTAGAAGCATTTCCATTTCAAAAAACTATAATTCTTCATTTCATAATATCTCAATAGGGGAACAGAAGACAGAATAAATAAAATTACCTCTTCCTCCACCTTAACATATATTAGTGCCTTTAGCGCGCACTAGCCTTTATTCTATGTCAATCGAGAGTTGCCAAAAAGCTTTATATATAGAGAGTACTTTCGTACTGAAATTGTTTGAAAAAGTAGCAGAAGGCTTAATAATAGATTTTTAATTGACACTCGAGCTATTAAATCTAATCTTTTTCTCTACTACAACCCCTTTGGTTGGAATCACAAGTATTTTTTCTTCTTTTTTTCACGATGATTTTTACCAAAGGGATAGGATGCACTATGACTTTGATTTCTTCTCTCTGCTTTTAGAAAGTTTTCTTAAAAAATTTGCGAAACCTTCGGTTGTTGGCATAAATTTGTCTGGATCCCACAGACTTCCAAACCCAAACACACCAAACGGCAAAGCAATAATTGTTAACATAATACTTCTCGAATTCCACCCAATAGCGGTGAAGGTGTTGATTGAAAAATACATAAGTAAAGCAAAAGTAAGTAAGAATATTACTACTACCGCATAGTCATTTGTTCTTTTTTTACTCATAACCAATAACCTACAAAATAATCTAATTAATTTTTAATGTAGCAAAATTTAAGGCTTTTTAAATAGTAATCCACATCATACTTTATGTATTACGTATGCTAAACCGAAGAAGAAATAGCTAAATGTGGAAGAGAATATCTCGCGGAATGGAAACTTCCTTTTTTAGCTAGTGCTTTAGCTGATGCTTTTCTCTATTTCATCGGAGTTCCACATCGCGTGCTACACAGTTCTTTAATAGAAACAAATAAAAAAACATGAACTTGACCCTTTTTCATTATCCATCCGGTATTTTCTTGGCTGAATCTATTGAAAGAGCACACATCAAAAAACCTGCTAGTAAAAAGGGAAAGATAAGCGGAAAAGAAAAAATATAAGAATTTCTTGATGTGTGTTAAGAATCATTCATAACATTCTGATTCTGATTAAATAGAAGGAAACTAATAATCAGATTCTAATGCTATTTATGTGAATGAGGGATTATGACCTTGAGTGAACAACAAAATGTGCATCGTGACTGTGTCAACCTTTTCGTAACAAATCTTTGTAACATGAGTTGCCCCTACTGTTGTGTTAAGGATTGGATAACGCAAGATAAAGAGAAAGCTCAGTATATGACACTCGCAGATTTAGATAGAGTAATTGAGTGGTTGAAAGTTTCGAGAATAAATAGCGTCCAATTGATAGGCGGAGAGCCGATGCTGCATCCTGAGATAACGAAATTTGTTGAAAAGATCATGGAAAACCGAATACAAATTAGATGTATCCTGACAAATGGACTCGGAGATACGGAATTATATAAAAAAGTCATAAAGATGACGAGGACATGGTTGGTCAATGTCAACCATCCAAGTACATATACAAAGAAAGAATGGGAACTATTGAATAGAAACTTAGAGCTACTAAAGTGGAAAAGCGAAGATAGGCCTATAGGTCACAATAGAGACGACCAAAACTGGTTATCACTACAATTATCCATTACATTCTATAAAGAAAACCAGGAGTATGATTATATAATTAATCTCGCAAAAAAATACGACTGCCCCTTCATAAGATACGCTCCGAGTCACCCCTCATCTGACAAAACTAATCTGTACTTTGATTTTGAAGGATTAACAAAATTCAAAAATACATTAATGAATTTCCTCAAGAGTTGTATAAGAGAAGGAATAAAACCACAGTTAGAGTGTCCTCTGCCGCCATGTATCTTCACACCAAGTGATATGAGTTTTCTATTACGTTTCACCGGAGGAGTTAGATTTTCCTGCGCACCACATTTAGACGTGAATCCAGACCTCACTGTTGGATACTGTGCTTCAATGCGTGAAATAATATCTAACCATAAGATTAAAGATGCAAACGCTCAAGATATCTTCAGAATGCAAAGCATAGGAATGAGAATGTACAAAGAATGTACTCTCCCCCACTGCAATGGCTGCTATCACTTTCTAAATAATGTCTGCCAAGGTTTCTGTCTCAGATATAAGGTAGACTTTCTGAAGTCAAAAAGAACACAAAAATTGAACTCCATATAGAAGCCTGAAAGTCATTCCTTAATTCATACTATTGAATGGATTAATTAGTATCGCTTTACATTCTGCTTTAATCAATAAAAGATATCTTTCTATTAATAAATCCAGTTTAAACGGTCATAAATAATGACAATGGACTTAAAATATCTGTCAAGTTTCAGAGATTAGACTACCATGTTATAGTTCAGTAATACTGGATGGTTTGTTTTTGACAATTAAATGGCAATTCTTTTTAATCTAATGCAATAAAATTCAAGAATGGTGAATTAAATAATGAAAGCTGCGGTTAGATTTAAAACTCCTGGAATAAGCGTTATAGACATTCCTTATCCAACATTAAAACCTGGATGGGTTATCATCAAGGTCAAAGCATCTGGTATCTGCGGGAGTGATGTTTCTTCAGCCTTTAATCCATCGCCCGAAGCCTTAGCACGTTTTACTTCCGAAAAATCGTATCTTGAGACTGGCCACGAATTTGCGGGTGAGATTATTGAGGTTGGAGAAGGTGTATCGGACATTCAGATTGGTGATCATGTGACTGTCTACCCATGGTTCTGGGAAGCTTGTGGTAAGTGTAGATCATGTCTAAGCGGTAGATTCAACGAGTGTAGAGAACCTGGTTTTGGTCAAGTTGCTCGAGGACAACCACGAGGAATGTCAGAATACACTACAGCCCCAGCAACGTTCGTCCATAAACTTCCTAAGAATTTATCATGGGACGATGCTGCTCTCATAGAACCCTTTACCGTGACATTTGCAGCAGTTTATGCATACTCAAGTTTCCGAGTGGGTAAAACAGCTGTAGTTTTAGGACCTGGACCAATAGGGCTATTGATCCTTGCAGCACTAAAATTGTCGACTCCAACGCTTACAGTGGTAACTGGAACTAGTTCAGATGTAACTCCTCGCTTGGACATAGCTAAGAGACTCGGCGCAGATGTCACAATAAACATTAGTGAAGAGGACCCAATCAAACGTGTTATGGAGTTAACTGAAGGAAATGGAGTGGACTTTGTATATGAAGCGGCGGGTATACCTCTAATTTCTCAAGGAATAAAAATGCTTGCAAAAAAAGGAGAATATACTGCTATAGGTGTTCCTCATAGAGAAACAAAGCTTGACCCCAGTGACTATCTAATGCTAATGAACAAATGGGGAAAAATCAACGCTATGAATGTTCAAGAGAGAGGTGTCTGGTTCACTGTAATAGACCTAATGAAGAAAGGAGCTCTTGACATTAAACCCGTTATAACACATCATATATCAATAGATGAGGTTCAAACCGCTTACGAACTAATGCAAAAACAACAATGTGGAAAGATAATTGTTAATCTATAAAGATGCATCAATTCGCGTGACTCTTCAAGATCCTCTTTTCTCATTTCCTAACAGCTTAGCTCGCGTTATTACCTGATCTTTACCTTCTAGAAGGAATTCTCAAGTTGAGTAGCACCTGCCAGAACCTAATCGCTAATGGATAAAGGAATGAAAAATAAAGCGGAAGTCTTTTTAGAGATAATAAAGAATAGTCAATATGAAGAATAATGTCTTCCGAACGTATAGTTTACCCCTTCGCAGCCATAGTCGGGCAGGATGAAATGAAGACCGCACTCTTACTAAATGCCATAAATCCCCAGATTGGTGGAGTTCTCATCCGAGGTCCTAAAGGAACAGGAAAGAGCACAGCAGTAAGAGCTTTGGTTGATCTATTACCCGAAATCACTGTTGTCCGTGGATGCCGTTTCAACTGTAATCCAGAAGATCCGACGAATATGTGCCAGACGTGTCTTTCGACATACATGAAGGGTGAATCCTTACCCGTTGAAACTAGAAGGATGAGAGTAATTTCCTTACCTATTGGAGCAACTGAGGACAGGGTTATCGGTAGCCTTGATATTGAAAAGGCAATAAAGATGGGTATACGGGCTTTGGAACCTGGAATTCTAGCAGAAGCTAATCAGAATATTCTCTACATAGACGAAGTCAACCTCCTACCAGACCACATTACAGATGTTATTCTAGATGTTGCGGCCTCAGGATGGAATATTGTCGAGCGTGAGGCAATTTCAGTTGCTCATCCATCTCGATTCATCCTGATAGGTACAATGAATCCTGAAGAAGGAGAACTGAGACCTCAACTGCTCGACAGATTCTCCCTGCAGATCACAATTAAGGATCTGCTTGATGAAAAACAGCGTGTTGAAGTTGTCCGAAATAATTTGAGTTTCGGAGAGAAACCTGTCGACTTCATCAAAGCATTCGAGGAAGAACAGGAAAACTTGAGACAAAAAATACTCCAGGCAAGAAAGACTCTGAAGACTGTAATCATTCCCGATAGCATGCTAGAGGTTGTAGTACGCTCCTGCATTTCTCTAGGTGTTGATGGACATAGACCAGACATAGTGACTGTTAGAACTGCGAAGACTCTAGCTGCTTTAGAAGATCGCTCACAAGTCACCGCTGAAGATGTGTCCCGTGTTGCAGGGATGTCTATAGGATTTAGGACCAGAAGAGGCGGTTTTGAAGAACCAGCAACAATTGAGGAAATAGTGAGAGTCTTCACATCAAATATGAAAGAGAAAGGATTGATTACTACACCTGTAGTACGAATAGCTGGAAAGAGTTGATTCAATAAGTGATTGCAGAGAATGTCGGGGATGAACAAAGACCCATTTTTCCATTCACTGCTATAGTAGGCCAAGACGATCTTAAGATAGCCCTCGTCCTCAATGCTATAGACCCAAGCATAGGCGGTGTGCTCTTCACAGGACCGAAAGGAACAGGAAAATCCTCGCTTGTTAGAGCTGCAGCAGAGATTCTCCCTGAAGTCGAAGTAGTTGAAGATTGTATTTTCAACTGTAGCCCATCTGACCCCACAAATATGTGCGAGTCCTGTCGTACACTTTTTTTAAATGGTGTGGTTCTACCGCAGACGAAAAAGAAGATGCGTGTCGTGTCTTTACCTATCGGTGCCTCTGAAGATCGGGTAATAGGTAGTTTAGATGTTGAGAAGGCAATCCGTGAAGGAGTTAAGGCGCTCCAACCGGGTCTTCTTGTAGAAGCTAACCAGAACATCCTATATATAGACGAAGTTAACCTCCTACCTGATCACATTGTCGACATGATTCTTGATTCTTCAGCATCTGGATGGAATGCGATAGAGAGAGAAGGAATATCGGTATCTCACCCATCTCGTTTTATCCTTGTAGGCACTATGAATCCTGAAGAAGGAGAACTGAGACCTCAGATCCTCGATCGCTTCGGACTTCATGCCAGTGCACAGACATTGGTTAATCTAAAAGAAAGGATTGAAGTAATCAAGAGAAATGATGAATTCTCCAATGATCCTTTACCATTTCGAGACAAGTATGAACCTGAACAAGAGGAAATTCGGAAGAGAATAATTTCTGCAAGAGCTCTTCTACCTAAGATCAAAGTGTCTGATTTGATTGTTGAGAGTGTGGCAAAGATCTGCTCAAAACTTCAAGTTGATGGCTATAGGCCGGATATAGTCATAGTAAGGGGAGCTAAGGCTTTGGCAGCATTTAATGGCAGGGATGAAGTTCAAGTTGGTGAAGTAATCAGAGCTGCTGAATTAGCTTTAGGTCATAGGACTAGACAGGAAGGCCAGATGATACCTCCTACATCTAAGGAAATTTTAAACGCTATAAAGACTACCCCCCTAGGAAAAGAAGCTTTGAGAAGAAAGTATCGCAAGCCTTTATCATTTAAACTACCTAGTTTAAGGATTAGAAGAAAATATGCTCGGATAACTTTAATCTTGTTCTTTGTTATGCCTGTTGTATGGTTTTTCTGGTTCTACTTCTCATTCGATTTATTATCTGAATTTTTAAACGTGCAAGCTTCCAATTTTGATACGCCTTTCAGAACCTTTGTAGCATTGGTCTTAACCCTTGTTCTTATAGGAATTATCTTTATCCTAAGAAGACCTAGGAAGGTCACTGTTAATGGAAGCATCGGACTCGCAAAAATTACAGTCGATCAAATGCTTGGCCAAAGGATGATTGCTGAAGAAAGGGAGAACTCACCTCATAAGATTGTTGCCGATGTAAAACTCAAGAGCGAACATCAAGTATCCGTCGAAGATGGACAACGAGTCTTCACAGAATCGACAAAACCATCCCAAGAGCCCGAGCAGTCCAAGAGGGAAAGATGGTCGCATGAAGAGAGAATTCGGAGGGGAAGAAACTATCTAGTGGGAAAAAGAGCCAAGGTTGTAACGTCCACTTCGCGTGGAAGATATGTCTGGTATGAATTTCCTAGAGAAAAGCCTTGGAGTATAGCCTTAGAACCGACAATCCGCGCAGCTGCACCATATCAACAGGCTAGAAAATCACTTGACTTATCAATGGTAATAAATCCACAGGATTTAAGAATAAAAATAAGAGAATATCGCGCTCCCTTTTCTATGATACTTCTAATCGATATGAGCATGAGTATGGCTATGTCATTGTCCAACCTCGCTAGAGCCATTCGTACTCTCCACAAGTATGTTTACAGACGACGCGACCGCATTGGAATAATAGTCTTCAAAGGCGCTGATGCATACGTTCTTCAGGAGCCTACTACGAATCTTGAATTAGCAATAGGTAAGTTGTGGAAGGTTAGAGCAAGCGACCTTACCCCAATGGCAGCGGGCATGTACAAGGCTTGGAGGATGCTCAGACTTGAGAAGCAACGCAACAAAGACTCTATTCTGATGCTTGTAATCGTCTCAGATGGCATAACCAATATACCTCTAAAGCAAGCCCTATCTCGGCATGTCAATAGAATGAGCCTGAGTGACGCTCAAGCTGATTCTATGGATGTCGCTCATCTCCTTGCAAGAGACGATATTCGAACTGTTATAATAAACACATCTCACACTAACATTAATGCTCCTGTGAAAAATGAAATTCAAGATTTTCCTTGGAAAATATATACGCCAACAGAATTTCTTATGGAGATATCTAACATAACTAGTGGTAGCTACTATGGTCTTGCCTTAAGCAAGGAAGACGAAATGCCCTTACAGACTAAGAAGAAACGATTAGACGACTGGTTCTACTTTGAAGATAAACCCAAGATCGGATGAATGAAAAATCAAGTATTTCATAACCACTGCAAATCTAAAAAATGAGTTGTTGTATTTTATCTATTATCAAATAAATGGCAAATATTAGATAGAGAAGAAAAGGATGTTTCTTCCAAAAAATCCGAAAATTTCACATAACAATTTAAGCGAAGAGTTTCTTCGCGATTAGACGATCTTGTAACTTTCTAACTGTGATCCATTTGTGGCAGAAAGGACATTGGGATATTGTGTTACCCTTCAAAAGAAGCAGATCAGTCATAAACTCAATTTCACAGTAGGGACATTTGATATGCTGATTTGCTGAATAATTAATCGCCATCACTACAGCTATGATTATCCCCAGAATTAGGACCAAGACGATTATTAGAGGAGACATCAAGAAACTTATTGGATATTCAATCTAATAACTTTTTAGTAAGCCTCTATTTCAGAAAAAAAGAAAAGAATAACAATGGCATTCTCATTAAAGCGCGTGCTAAGCGCTGGCTTTAAAAGTTAATATGACAACTACAAATGACATAAGAATTCTGGGCTTTGATGAAAGACCTATTGAAAAACTCCTCCTTGTGTGCCCTATAATTTAGAATAGACAGACTTATCTGGGGTGATGGGTATCTCCTCTACATGGACGTCTTTGATGAAGCATTCAATTACGAGATTAAGAAATAGATATTTCTCCATATGCTAAGTCTACTACGCGAAACTACCAAAGTACGTGAAGCTTTACGAGGTGGATAAGGGAGTTCAAATTCCAATAGGAGATGTTTCAGATATATAATTTTTACAAAGAAATAGTGAAGCTCATAGTCTTTACTGACAAGTAATTAATGTGAATGATTAATAAAACACATTATTTGATGTCCTTAAAAAGAAATAAACATTGTACACCAGAAACTTTAGAACATCCTCACAAATTATCCATAAATTCTTCCTTTGATATTTTCTTCACTTTAATTGAGAAGCTTTCTCCATTCCAAGTTCATGAATAATCACTAAAGCCTCTCCAAAAGGTATGCCAAGACTTGAAGCCAAGTCTTGGGAAGAAACATTTGCTTTCTCATGAAGAACAATATCCCTAACATATGATTTATGATGAGGATACATAATCATTGCATGAACTGTTTCAACCAAAATTAGCCAGAGAGGATTAGTACTATACTCTTCTGTGCTCAATAAACGAGGCCCCTCTGATGGAAGTTCTCACTCTCAATCGACTCATTATTCTTATTGGAGTAAACACGATATAATATAATTGACCCTTCTTTTTTAGTCTTTGTTAAGAAACTTCCTAGAAATAAAGTATTAACTTTTGTATCGTTAATAGGACTCCTGATAGATTGGAGCTATTGCATCAGCTAACTAAGCTTGGAATAAAACGTCCACCTTATACTTTTTCAATCTAAGCGAATTCCCTAGATACGAAATCTAAAAAAAGTGAAGTTTGGTTTTATAGTTTAACTGGATCGCAGAGATTCTCTGACTTAGCAGCTACTCGCCCACAGATATTACAGATGAACTTTGGATTCTTAACTAAATCTTTTATTTTCTCCAATGAAACTTGACCTGTTCTAACCATCTCACAAAGGTGACTGCTATGACCAAGGTGAGGTGCATGTGGATTTTGAGTGGGATAGTCAAATGGGTAACGACCTGGCTGCACATTGAGTTGGTATTGCCCTGAATCTCCGCTTAAATCTCTAGTTGTCATGTATATTACCTCACTTCAGAAATTGTTAGTTGATTATAAAAAGCTTTTTACCAGTTCTCATATGCTATAGTCGCATAAAGTTTTGTCTACAACTTTATCCTATTATGCAGTCATGCTGATAAAAAAAGAAATAAATGTCAAACTTTTTATGGTTAATTGGTGGATGTTTGAAAAAATGACAAAAAATAGCAGCAATGAAAAAGAAAAAATCGGTAAAAGAAAGGAAATGACAATCGTCCTCAAATCAAAACCGAAGACCTCTGACAATTCTATTTCATCTCAAACCAATACAAAGGTAAACCTTAAACGGAGAGATTCTAAAAAGAAGGGAACAAGAGGACCCTCTTGGATCGGATAAGAAAGACTGAATGGTACCTGAAACATACATTTAGAACGGATTTTACAATCTATCATAACGACTCATACAATGGTTGAATCCAATTTGTTCTTCAAGCAAATCAGGAATATCGGTGACAACTTCTCTTACATCATAGCGGATGAAAATAGCAAAGAAGCTGTGGTTGTCGATCCTAGTTTCAATTCTGAAGCAATTATCCGGTTGGCAAAGAAAAATGGACTGAGAATAGAATACATAATAGACACTCATCATCATAGAGATCACATTGCAGATAACAAGGATGTTAAGGCACGTACAGGTGCAAAGATTATTGCCCATAAGATATCTAGTGTAGAGAAAGACATTGAAGTGACTGATGGAGATACAGTTAAGATCGGGCAAACATTCATCAAAGTGTTGTACACTCCTGGACATACACAAGACAGCATCTCTCTCTTGGTCGACAAGAAGGTCCTGACGGGAGACACCCTTTTTGTAGGAGAGTGCGGTAGAACAGATTTGCCGGGAAGCAGTTCAAAGGACATGTACAATAGTCTATTCAACAAGTTGATGAAACTTGATGATGATGTCGAAGTTTACCCCGGTCACGACTATGGGCAGCGGCCTCACTCAACAATCGGAGAAGAAAAGAAGACAAACTACGTTCTTGAGAGACGCTCACAAGAAGAATTCATAGAATTCATGAGAAGATAATATTAATAAATTAGACAATTTTCCAGTTATTTTAACATATCCTGTGAATTTAGTAATAAAATCCAATTGGATTAGTGAAGACTCTTAACCCTTGCTCTCAATCCTATGTCCCTTCTGGTGTCCAAAATACTTTTATCCACTCAATAAAAAATATCAGAAGCAGATAATATCTCTCAGAACTCTTCAGATGTTCCTTTAGGGGAATAGCAATTTGAGAAGATTCATGTTAGAAGAAATTCTAAACAGTATCAAGAAGAAAGGCATAGAAAAGGATTTCAAAATCCTAGAAATCTCAACTAACGACCAAACTATCAGAATCCCACTAACAAAAATCATCGGATTGGCTTTCGTTGAAGAAAAAGGAAATACTAACACACACTAAGTAGCCTAGATTGAATTAATGTTAGAACTTATCTCACATAACCTATTCAAACAAGAATCTGTCTAGGCATGCAATTCTCAAAGAAAGATTTGATACTCGACAATAATACTCCGCACATGTATGAATGTAGCTTTAAATTAGAATAGTTATCCTATTTGAAACGAAGGGTTGATTGCAGTGGAAAAAACGTTTAACAACGAATTCGAAATTGTCTATTTCGGAAAAACTAGACGAGAGAATACTGATTTAACTCTCAAACTAGCTAAAGAAAGAGCTGACTAATTGGGTCTAAAGAATATTGTTGTGGCTTCTTCAACCGGTTTTGTAGGAAAGGCTTCCGAGATTTTCAAGGGATACAACCTAATTGTATTAGGCACAGTCGTTGGATATCAAGAGCCAGATAGAAGGGCAATGTCGCTGCAGAATCGCAACATAATTGAGAAGAACGGAGGAAAAGTTATTCATGCAGTCCATTCCTTTGGACTCTTAGCAGAGCCGTTAACGGAAAATTCAAGACAATACAAGTAGACAAAATAATAGGCTCATGTTTTAAGGCTCTTCGGACAGGGCACTAAAGTTGCCTGTGAGGTACATGTATGGCTGTGGATGTGGGACTAATAAGAACCGACGAAGATGCTATAGGAATAGAAGGAACAGGCGGTGGTGCAGACACAGCACTGATTGTAAGACCTAGCAACACGCACACTTTCTTTAACATAAAAATAAAAGAGATAATTTCATTGTTAACCATTAATTTTATCATTATTAAATATCGCTCGTTAAAAAGCAGTAATTATCTATTGGGTACTAGATAATGGTAAAACTCATTACCTTGCTTTCTATTCTCCTATTTAGATTTATGAATGAAGAATAAGTTTTTCTGAGTAACATATAACTAAATATTAGATTCGATTATTCTGGAAGTAATCGATTAACCCATAGATTCGTTTACAATAATGAATAAAAAGTATCAGATTCGTATATGCTACACCTCTTTCAATCTTTCTTCCTGTTGGATGTCCAGCATCATTTCGTGTTACACGAATCAAATTGAATATTCCTTCAAATTGTGATTCTAGGTCTTCCGAAAGGTCTTGTGGAAGATTCGCCTTAATGGCCATTATCTCATTCTTCAATTGGTCAAATTTGTGTTTAGTCTGCATACTTTCTTGTAATTTTAGGAAACGGGCTTGCTTAGTTAGGTCTGTTAAAGCATTAGTAAATGTTTCAAGTAAAATGAGGAATGCTTCCTCAGAAGCAACACCTAACATAATCGCCGAAGAAAACATTAGCCCCTTCAGATAGGCTTGAAGGCTTTCGGAGGCATACATTTCGATTAATGGGTCTAGATTTGGGTTTTCGTTAAGTCTTTTTAGATAACCATCAGGGTCATAAGGAAGTGTTTGTCCAGATTCTAAAACTTGTCTTCCGTGTTCGGTTACTGATAAAAATGGAAAACTAGGATTCATTTCATTAAGTCCAATTGCCAGAATTCCCTGTAGAATGAACTCCCACACAATTTGTCTGACTTTTTCCCTATCCGCTATTGGCATATAATGTTCTGTACTAATTCCCCCATATCGCCACTGAGTAGCGTTAACAAAGAATCCTTTTGAACGAGCAACGGTATCTGTTTGGTTAATAATGTCTATTAACTGTAAACTACTACTACTCATTTGTGTTTGGTTAATAATGTCTATTAACTGTAAACTACTACTACTCATTTGCAGTCTTATTGCTTCAAGAACCAAGGGTCGAAGTTCTTCATAATCCAAACAAAAGCATCCCAACATTATTCTCTAGTTGCTAATATATTCCACTTTCGCTAGAAGATGCAAGCTATAAGCCAATATTTACTTTCTTGTCTCGCACGCTCACTAAAGAGGTTCAGTAAAAAAAAGAAAGATTACAGCAAGCCAAGTTGCAACTTGATGTATTACTCAAAGGCTACTTGTGAAAGACTTAGACTGACAAATGCAGACAAGTTCTTATTAAGGCCGAGACAGCCCAGCCAGAGTGGCTTACACTAAATCAGTCCCAGCTTAAACTCATGTTTTAGGCCCATGTGACGTCCATTCAGGAACCTTAGCTTCTGGAACGCTGTCAGCTCGAGGAATATAGGGCTTAATATCAATAATAGGAGTTTCAGCATCAACATCCAACTCCTTTAATACTAATATACAGCCCTCAACTTTCATAATCTCTGAAACACACAAGCCAATTGGATTCGGGCGACTTGGACTTCTACAAGCGAAAACACCCGTCTCTGGGGCGCCTAAATGATGTCTCGGTGTGACCTTTAATGTTCTCCTGTTTTCTTCGTTATCCCTATGATGAAGCCAATATAAAATTATCACATGTGAAAAATTATTCAGACCAAATAATGCTTCACAGAACTCTGGAAAAATCCTGATCTTTGCCACTAAGTCATCGTTCTCTTCTACCGATCCGATAAACTTGAGCTTAGCTTCATTCTCCATTTATTATTTAAACCTCCGAAAACATCATAGCTTAGCGAAGATCATGATGTGCTACGGATTTTCTCATACATTTTCTCAAATGTCCATCGAGATGCAGTTCTGATCTCTCTTAGACGCCTCTCATCTCCATAATTCTTGATTTTGATTTCATTAATTATATCTCCGTCTCTTAGAACTTCATAAGAGAGGATTTTGTCTGTGGAAATCTCGCCTCTCTGTGCAGCCTCAGAATCCCTCGCTTGCATAGGATCCAGAATCCGTGAAATTAAAAAGGTTTGGAAAGGCGGAGTGTCAACTGTTAATCCCAAATCCTCAGCAGGAATTATTCTGATTTCAGAATCATTCGTGTACATTTCAGCAAGAAGAACTCCAGAAGCCGTCTTAAGAGGGATACCTTCTTTTTTATCTACAGGAATGGAGGGCTTTGATTGCGAGATTGGAATTGACTCCGCCATTCTGAAGCTTCTCGTAACTATGACTTCATCAACAATCTTGAAGAGAGCCTTCAGTTTCTCAGCTTCTTCCTCTAAACCCTGTATCCGCTTTTCTAGATAACTCCGAAGTTCAATTAGCTCCTTAACAATTTCCTCGTCTATACCTTCAGCCTCTTCACGTCCACTCAAATCTAATCATCCCAATAGAAGATATCGGGGATTAGGCAAATAAAGCAGTTGCTCTAAGCGTATTAAAATTTAAGTATCACTTAAAATCAACTATTTTAAAAAATGAACTTTTCTCCAGAAATTGATGAGTAGTTTTCATAAGAAGTAGGTATGCCCGCTCTAAATATTTTACTACGAAAGTTAGTTAATCTTTTTCAACTGGGATTGATAGAGCTCAACCATCTCCTTGACTGTCGTTGCGTCCTCAGGTGCCTTATCACCTCTCCACTTTCCAGTAAACCGCGGAAACCTAATTGCTAAGCCAGCATCCTTTTTAATAATACCCAGACCACAAGTGTGAGATGGACTTAAGGTCAATTCTGCACCCAAGATTTCCTGAACTTTTGCTGGAACAAACCAATAATCTGCTTTTATCTTCGAGTCCACTCGCGGATGAGGATGATCTATTAGGTATGGCTCGAATATTTTAGGAAGCCTTGCAAGGGTTTCATCATCGAATCCGGTTCCTAATTTACAGACGGTTTTAAAGACATCCGCTTCCTCATCATATGAAGCCATAAGAAGAGCCCCATAGGTCCCAGCCCTCCGACCACGTCCAGCGAAGGCACCTACAGCTACTAGGTCAAGAGTGTCTGCAAGCTCACTCTTGTAATCACGTTTATACTTGATCCAGAGGAAATCTCTTGCGCCAGCTTGATATACGGAATTCGCAGCAATGGATTTGATAACCAGCCCTTCACAACCGTCTGCAATAGCCTCATCCATGTAACGATCCAAGTCCTCAGGCTTATTCGTAACAAGAGGATGTGTCAGCCTAATCCTCTCAGACTCCAATACTATCTGTTCAAGCCTCTTCCTCCGCTCGGTGTAAGGCAAGTCTATGAGAGTCATACCATCAGCAAAGAGAATGTCGAAAAGAACAAGTACCACGGGAATTTCTTCAACTTTCTCTTTAATCTCATACTTTCTTCCACGTCTCTGCGTTACAACCTGAAAGGGCAACAACTCTCCAGTATATATGTCTGTGGCGACGCATTCACCCTCAACAACAGCTTCCCTTACCCTAACAGCATTCTTTAAGGCTTCTACTACGTCTGGGAACTGGCTGGTTATCTTCTCAAGCCTTCTGGAGAAAAGTGAAATCTCTGCTGGAGAGATATGAGCTTGAATCCTTAAGCCATCATACTTGTACTCGGCTGAACCCTCTCCTCCGAGTTTCTCAAGAATCTCCTTTGCCGATGTAAGTCTCTCACACAACATAGGTCTAATAGGTCTTCCGAGAGTAATTCCGAACTTCTTTAGACTTTGTAAGCCTTCTCTGGCAATAGTCTCTGAGACAAGACCTAAATCAGAAGACATGTTGTAAGCTTTCTCAACAATATCACGTGCATCTTTACCGCCACCATAGGCTATAGCTAAAGCATCTAGGAAGGTCATATCTCCTATTCCGAGGCGGAGGTTACCTGTGGCCGTTCGAATGATATACTTCGCATCTCTTGGCGAAGCCTCTGTGATAAGGGAAGAAAAAAGTTTGACTTTTAGTTCGATAGAACCTTTGCCTGATGTCTTGGCCATTCTATCAAAGATGCTATATACTTTCTCTACTTTTAGTGATTTTTGAGATAGGAAATCGTCTATGTAAGACCTCTTCTGGATACTTTCGGTTAGGAGTTTTTCAGCGGTTAAGCCGAGGTCCCCCAAGAATTTCCATACTCTGTCAACTTCATCTTTCTTGATTCCACTAGCTTTAGATATAGCATCTATAGCTAGTCTTTCTGCCACTCCTACTTCTATTCCCATAAAGTCCGGGTATAAGACGCCTTGGGTTAGGTATGCCACTTTTCCAATGAGTTCCTTGGGTGTCTGTTTGATTAGTTCAACAAGGTAGTTTGTCATCTCTAGTCTCTTTGTTGTAGATTCGATTCTTTCATAAGTGTCAGCTATGAGTGAATAATCCATAGAAATATCCTTCTGTATTTCATTAATTTGGATCAAGGTTGATTTAGTAATATCTCATACTTGTCCTTTTTTATTTGTAATATACATTATCAAAGTCTCATTCGGCAGTTGTCGTATAATTAGACGTCAGGTGACGTAATCCTTTTATAAAGAAGAGGGAATATGGAACTTTCAATTGGGAGTAACAAAGAATGGAGCGAACATCTCAAATCTCAGGATTCTATAAACTCAGCTATGAAGAAAGACTAGCTATTATAAAGAAATTCGCAAACCTGACTGATGAAGAGGAGGCAATACTCAAGTCGTCAGGAGCACTAAAAGTAGAACAAGCAAATAGAATGATTGAAAATGTGATAGGAGTCATGCCTATACCGTTAGGTGTGGCTGTGAATTTCCTAGTTAATGGAAAAGATTACCTCGTCCCCATGGCAATTGAGGAGCCTTCGGTAGTAGCAGCAGCCAGCAATGCAGCGAGAATTGCCCGGGCAAAAGGAGGCTTCACTACAAGCAGCACAGAATCAATAATGATCGGACAGATACAGGCAGTGGGAATAAATGATCCTTTTAGAGCTAAGATGGCAGTTCTGAAGGCGAAAGAAGAAATTCTGAAGAAGGCTAATGACCAAGACCCTATCCTCGTATCCCTGGGCGGTGGAGCCAAAAATCTTGATGTGAAAGTCATAGATACAATACAAGGATCAATGGTTATAGTTGAGCTTCATGTGGATTGTAAAGATGTAATGGGAGCAAATGCAGTTAATACTATGGCTGAAGCTGTAACTCCCATAATAGAGAGAGTAACTGAAGGAAAAGTGCACCTTCGAATAATATCAAACCTGGCAAACCTCCGCTTAGCCAGAGCTAGCGCCGTTTTTCCAAAAGAAGCATTGGGTGGAGAGGAGATAGTCAATGGAATAATTCAAGCATACGCCTTTGCAGCGGCTGATCCCTTCAGATGCGCAACACATAACAAAGGAATAATGAACGGTGTTACAGCTGTCATCTTGGCAACTGGAAACGATACTAGAGCGGTAGAGGCTGGAGCCCACGCTTATGCTGCAAGATCAGGAAAATATAGTCCATTAACTATTTGGGAGAAGAATAAAGACGGCGACTTGGTGGGAAGCATAGAGATACCTATGGCCGTAGGAGTTGCTGGGGGAGCTACTAGATCTCATCCCATAGCAAGAATTAATGTAAAGATTCTTGATGTAAAGAATGCTAAGGAATTTGAAGAAGTTTTAGCTGCTGTCGGACTAGCTCAGAATTTAGCTGCTTTAAGAGCTTTAGTTGCAGAGGGCATCCAGAAAGGACATATGGCTTTACATGCCAGAAACATAGCTGTTGAAGCAGGAGCGACCGGAGAATCAGCTGATAAGATAGCTGAGATCATGGTGAAGGAGGGAAGAATAAGAGCTGACAGGGCGAAGGAACTAGTGGAAGAAATTAGGGAAAAAGCTATCAAATAAATAAGGCCTAACGGTTCCTTATTCCATATTTTTCTCAGCGAGTATTGAACGGACATATTCTTTGATAAGTCTAGTTCTTATAATTTTAGGAAAGTTTCAATGAACATTTGAGGTATTAGAGTTTTAATACAAACATTATATTAGTGAACAAAAGAATCTTGATTTTCATCGAGGATTATACATTGAAAGTTGGATTTCATATTTCTATTGCTGAATCCATAGACCAGGCTGTAGACGTAGCTGTAGCCATGAAATGTGGTGTTTTCCAGATATTCACTAGGAATCCTAGAGGTTGGAGCTTTCAGCCCCTTAACCTTAAAGAGGTAACTCGGTTTAGGAAAAAAATAGAAGAACATGGAATAAAACCTGTCTTTGATCACATGCCTTACCTGCCTAATCTGGCCTCAACGCGGGAAGAAGTCTATCTTAGGTCAACCTTATCCCTGAAGGCAGAGTTGAATCGCTGTTCCGAACTTGGAATACCCTTTCTTGTGACACATCTGGGGAGTCATCTTGGAGCAGGAAAGATAGGAGGATTAAAGAGACTCATCAGTGCGATAAACGATGCCTTGAATGAGACAAAAAGCAATGTAACGATTATCTTAGAAAATACAGCTGGAACAAAGAATAGCATGGGCTCCTCCTTCGAAGACATCAAGCATGTAGTAGATGGAGTGGAAGATCTAAAACGGATTGGAGTCTGTTTTGACACCTGCCATGGCTTCGCAGCGGGATATGATCTTAGAAGTGACGAAGCGGTTGCTAAAACAATAAGATTGTTTAATAATATTTTGGGTTTAGAAAAGCTCAAATTGGTACACCTAAATGACTCAAAGGGAGACTTGGGATCAGGAATTGATAGACATGAGCATATTGGATTAGGGAGGATTGGAGATAAAGGATTCAGAAGTATTCTTCACAGCGATCTTGTAAAGCTACCACTCATAATGGAAACTCCTGTAGATGATCGGAGAAATGATTTTGATAATTTGTGTAAGGTGAGAGAATTAGCTAAATAAACTCCACTTATGCTTAACAATCATCAGAAATGTGATTTAATATTGAGTCTCAATTGCCACTTCGGAGAAGAAGAAAAAATACTTCAGCGGATGCAGCACCATCTAGATTCTTAATTGACACTGATTCTTTTATTCAAATGATAGATTGTTCTTGAGTTTGCTGATAAATGGGACTAGGGAAATTAGAATGCTCTTTTTCGCCGCGTATACTATTATTAGCTAAAAAATAAAAATTCTTAAAGCAGGACTGCTTTTCACAATTCTTTTTAGTGCGTCCGTTAACTCCTTTGACTACCGGAAGAATGAGAGGGTGGGCTTTGAAGTTAATTTCTGAATGAGAGCGTCTATGTCCTTTTGAGTATTGATCTTTGTAAGAGGACTCATCGTTATGACGAACTCTGACACCTTAGTCTTATACAATCTATTTATGTCATTTTGAGTGGGTTCAGTTAGGCGAAAGACGGTGTTTCCATGAAGAAAAAGGTCCAGATTTATTATTTCATTTTTAAGACGTAAGGCTTGTGTATAACATGGTCTAGGGCATTTCTCAAGGTTCGTCACATCTAGGAAACGAGCCATGTGACATCGTCTTGTGATAGTTACGGGAATTGAATGAAGATGAATCGAGTATTCAAGACCGTTATCAGCCAAAAAATCATAATAAGGAAAGCTCTGAGGGATCCAGTCGACATCAGCTCCTTGAATCCTGTTCTCCTTGAAAGATTGAATCGTTGGCTCGTAGTTTAAGCTAGTTTGATAAAAAGTCTTCTCTACTCTGCCTCTTTCCACACGATCTACATCAAATTCTGTGATCTGTTTCCATGGACACCGACCTAGAGCAGTTATCAATTGTCTTCCTAAATAGGGTTTCAAATTGGACAACTGCTCAGTCTGATTCAAGACACCAAGATCATTTACCACTACAGTAGTCTTCCCTTGGTCATTAAGGTAAATTAGCTGTTCCTTCAATTTTTCTAAGCTTTTAGATGAAACGTGAGGTGTTACATAAGCAAATTCTTTTCCCTTTTCTCTGGTAAGAGAAAATGTTGCCTCCAAGGTTTTTAAATCTGCTATCTTCCATTCGCAAAATTCTGGACCAAACCTAATTCTATTACAGCTACTTGCCAGCGCCTCATTAATAACCTTGGGATTATCTACTTGAACAGTAAAAATCAAATTTCAAACCTACCACGTTTAAATTGAGTTTTAGTCCATGTGTGCCATGACATCGGAGATTTATATGGGGTATGAGTGAGTCTGGGATATTGACAACGTTTGGACTCGCAGCAGCTTTCCCACAAGTTCTTTGATGATGATACAGATGGATAGAAGTCTTTTCTTAAAAGATCTATAGTTTCTTTATAAGACTGTAACTCGCCTCGAGCGATTTGATCAATCAGTCGACGATAGAGCAGGGTTATATTCTTTTGGTACGCAATCCCTTCGCATCTACCTGTTATCTTGAAACCGTATATCCCCATTTTGATCAGTGAAGGGATTAAGCAGACAGCACACATAGTCTGCGAATCAAGTACGGGCGTGTCTTTAGCCATCAATTGACCATCTTCGAAATCGTAAATATCAAAGGGGATATTGCAAGGTTGCTTAGTCCAAGACTTCTCTGAAGCTGTTGCTTGAACCATTTCTTTAGACTTAAAATGGAGAAGCATGCAAAGTCGCTGCATATTGGAGCATCCTCCACCGTGAATAAATACTTCTATAGGAAGAGTACTGTGCTCCATGATCTCAGCTATCTCAGGTAGTGTCAAGTGACATTCTAGAACAGCTCTCGAGTAACCCTTCTTTCTTAAAAATTCAATTGTATCAGAATTTAATACAATATTGTACATGCTTGCTATGAGTGGTAACTCCACGCCCATCCGCTTAATCATTGAGATGAGACCAAGATTCTCAACTATTAGCGCATTCACGCCTTGGTCTACACATGTTTTAATATGAGTCTTCAAATCTTTTTCCATTGACTCTGTGATGAAGGCAGAGTTTAAGGTTAGAAAGACTTTGACATTGTGATGGTTCGCGTATTTTACTACCCTGCCTAGCTCTTCATAAGTGGGTATCTCGCACATGGGACCTCGAAATACGCCGAGGTAATCACTACCAAGAAAATGTTTGAATTCGGGCATTACGGCTCCACAATAGATTTCATCTGTTCCCGCACCAACCACCGCAACTGCTCCCTCATAAGAGTTTATTGGTGAGAGAATCTTGGGCAGATTATTTTCTTCGATAACCGTTGTCAATACTAACTAGCTCCGGTTCAATTAGTTAATGATCGATTTATTAATGTAATGTTTTCGCTTTTTTTTATCACTTAAGGTTTCACGAGTTATCTTTCTCATTTACATGATAATATTTTATGGAGGATTATTTACTAAATTATAGGAAAAATCCAACTTGAGCATCATATTGAACATCCAAATAAATTATCATATGATTTATAGTATACAAATTAAGTAAACCGGAAGAAAATTATTGATTCTGGCGGACAATATACGAATTAAAGGGTCATTAAAGAGCATCGAGATTTTATCAGATTTCCGTAATCAACTTATAAAAGCAATTGGCCTTCTTTCTTTTAAAAAAGTACAGTAGTACTAAATTTAGTTAGCCCTAAGATAGATACTGATCTTTAATAAAATAAGCCTTAAATAAACAAGTAGGCTCAAAGGTGTTGAGGAATAGGATTGCTTGAGGAAGACATTGTTTCACTCATCAATAGTCTTTGTGAAGCTATAACCAATAAAGATGCCAAAAAAATTCTTTCATTTTACCTCGATGATGCTTCTCTATCATGGGGACCGTATGTGTTTAAGGGTATAGATGAGATTAAGAAATGGGCTTTGGAGTTAGGAGCCAACTTTAGAGAATTTAACTTTAAAGAGAACAGCCTCGTAGTGAGAGAAAATACTGCAGAACAGAAATTTACCGCCAAGATTTCTATGCCAAATGGGTTTAGGGGAATTTTAAGAGGCACTAGCAAATACGAATTTGAAGGAGAAAAAATCAAGAAAAACGTCATAGAATTCTCAGAGGGGATTGCTGTTTTCGATCCTGATAACATAGATGCATATTTTACTAAATACAATATTCAGTTAATGAAGAATCAAATGGAACAAATGAAAACTCAAGGACAATCTATTTAGCATCACACTCAAAAACAAGGTAACATCCTAATTACTCCGATTATGTGTTGAAGCTGCCACAATTCTATTTTCATAAGTAATTTCCGTACTTTTAAAGATAATAACTGGGAAATGGGGTCTTGCAATCTAAATTAAAAGCTTTTGAAGAGTCTTTAAGCTTAAATGAAAGTTTGATGTTGGACGGGAGAACATTAGGCTATAGTTTTAACTGTTGAATAAGTTTAGATGTTGGAATTTCGGTTAGGAATGCTAACCCTCGTTCTTCGGTTTCACTTCAAAGAATGTTATGCACATAGTATCGCGTCCGGGGTGGTAGGCTGGGGGTTAAACGATAGTGCTGTACAATATACCGTTCCCTTTTGTTTTTAGATTGTGAATTTTGTACCACAGTAGAAGCTTGAATATTTTGACGGTTATTGATATGTATGTCTTTGAATATCCATCCCTTTCCTACGCATCTATCTTCATATTGAGAGTGCTAGCTAATAGATGATGCATGACGGAAGTTCATCAAAAGGCATGTATTCACGCTGGGAGTGGGATTTGAACCCAAGACTAATGGAGATATCTGCTGAAGAATCTCCTCCCTTTCTCTTTTCTTCGATTAGAATGGGAAATGAATTTGAATAGCTCAGAGGTGATTGGGCTTTAGATTCTCAAATACTTTTTTGGTCATGCATTCGTGAACTCCTTGAGAATTCATATCTTAATCCGAACACGAAAAATCCTTCAAATTATAAAGGGGTTTTTGAGAAGAAAAGAAAAACTCCTATGAACAGGAAGATAAGAAAAAGAAGAGCTCTACCAACACTCTCGGATGTGTGATTGTTATCCCCAACGTATCCAAGTTTACTATTGTGTAAATGATAAAAACCCAATGCCACCAGACTGAAGAGCAGAAAAATACTTCCAAAAATCGTTCTGTTCAATATCATTATCAGACAATTTTCAAAATAAATTGATAAGTCTTATCCTGTCAATTCTGATCCAAAAAATGGAGATTGAATTCTCGCAATATGCCGAGGGTCGCCTATGGCTACCTATACAAACTTAGCTTTTTGAATTGAAATGTTAATCTTGATAGAATAGAAACTGACTAGGTTTGAGCCAATAACAAGCGCGACTAGGTCTTTAAGAAGACAAGTATATGAAACTATAGAGTCTAAATGTAAATTCTTAAGGTTGAATTGTATTGGTTATTTGTGGGTGATTAAAGATGGACTTTGGTAGAAATCTTTCGGATTCGTTTGATTACTCTAAAGGACTGTTTGCGGATGTTGGACGCTTAATTATTCTAATGATCTTATCTATTATTCCCATTGCGAATCTAGTTGTTCTCGGCTACATGTGTAAAGTGATAAAAGAACCTCTAGGATCTAGGGCGCTTCCACAACTGAATCATTATTCCAGCCTTTGGGTTCAGGGACTCAAGGTCATTGTAGGGATTGTCATCTATCTATGCGTCCCAATAGCGCTCATGATCCCTTTCATCTTAATAATGGTTTCAACGTGGATACCATTCCCCATTCAGGTTCCCTTTGGTTGGCTTTTGGCAATACCCATATTGATAGTCGGCGTTTTGCTTTCCTTCTTTATCACCATCATACTAGCGATGGCCATCATACACATGGTCAAGACTGACAGATTTAGCAAGGTCTTCGCTTTTAGGGAAATCCTGAACATCATCGGAAGAATCGGCTGGGGAACTTACATCATCTGGTTGATCATCATTTTTATCTTGACAGTAATAGTTAGCTCAATTGGGAGCACAGCTGGATTTGGATGGTTGCTCTCCCTAATCATAAGCCCCATCCTAGGAGTATTCGTTTCGAGATCAGCATTAATAACTTACTCGTCAGGGAACCTATCGGAAACTGAGACGACACCAGTACCCTCAGCCACTCCCGAAGGAAGATACTGCACATATTGTGGAACAGAACTATCTTTTGAAGCAGTGTACTGTCCAAAATGTGGTAGAAAGCAGTAACAATAGGAAAATTAACAATTAGCCCACAGCGACAAGCTTACAGAAGCTAGCGCGCATTACAGCAAAGAAACTGGGAATAATCCTGAGATAGATGTGAAGTTGTAGAGAGCATTTATATCAGATTGTAATCAACGCGCACTAATAGTTATTAAGCGTTCACAATCGGTAATAGTGTAGAGATCAGTTAGTTAAATGTTGGCTAAAATGGCGAAAAAACCTAAAATAGCATTTGTTCTCTCTCTCATCGGAGGAATAACCGTTTTCTTTGTAGGTATTTTAATCTCGATTGCTACTGCTGTAGTAACCGCTATTTTTGGCTTGGGTGGGCTTGGTGTTGTTCTTGGATTATTCGGTGTAGTTTGTGGCTTCGGAATGATATTAAGTGCAATCATGCTCTATATCAAACCTAAAGAACATACAATCTGGAGCATAATAGTGATTGCTTTCTCAATTCTAAGTTGGTTTGGTGCAGCTGGCGGCATATTCATTGGGTTGATCCTAGGCTTAGTCGGTGGAATAATGGGAATTAAATGGAAACCTTCCAGCCCTCCAGTTCCTACAACATTCTACCTTCAAACCTCCAATAAAAAGAAAACTGAATGAGTAAAGCTAGCACGCGCAACACCGCGCGCGTGAATGCGCGAGTTAAGAATTAAATTTGTCCTTATTTATCATTCGTATTAATCAAATTGGCCTAATCTTCTGATCTACTTTGGATACCAAGTGCATAGGGTAATTCATATGGACAAATCCAACTTGAAGAACATGAAATCCAAGTTTGAAACTTTCTCTCTAAAAGAAATCAAGGAATGCGCTCAAAGAAAGCAAGCGAGCGCTTGGTACAACGGATGACTGTTTCGCAGGTATTGAAAGATATGTTAAAGCAGGATTAAATCACTTTGTTAGTGATCCCTACTCACACCCAGACGATCTCAAAGCATGGTTTACTGCATTTAAAGAGAAAATCATACCCTACTTCAACACATAAACAAGAAAGAAGAATGCCTAGAGTAACAATACATCGACTTATCTGAACAAGATTATGTAAAGCAACAAGAATTTATGAAGAAGTTCAAAGACCTGCTACAATCTCTGATAAAGAAAATATGACATGTAATAGCACGACCCCCATCAGAGCGCTCGGGTTAGCTAGCTACTAGAAAGGAACTGTTTTCGTAATACTAAAAGGAATTGAAAAAGTATAGTACACGGGTAAAATGGGAATTAAGCTAATTCTTGGGTAAGCATTTCCTGTAACTAAGGTTGTAATTGTATGGGTGCTGATGTATTGATTGAGCACACTTATTAAAGCGGGGTCAAGTTGACCCGAGCTGAATGAGAGTGGGATTTGAATAAGTGTTGCCGAGCCAGAACTAAGTGCTCCACCACCAGTAATATGACCACTTGTCAGCATCTGACCTCCCAGATAGATTGTATAATCAATGTCTGGAACAAGGATGGATAAAGGTGAGGGATTGGTGACTTGAAGAGTAATACTCAAATTAAGTCCTGTCAGTAAGAATCGTCCATAAGTTATTTCAATTTTTGAAAAACTGTAATTGACTTTGACTTGAGTTAAGCTATATAACTGGAAGATATTCCACCCTATCACAACAATAATGAGTACCAATATGATTGTAAATGCTTTCTTGTGGCTTCTTTTCCTAATAGGAATTTGCAAACTTCTTACCATCTAAAAAATATTCAGGACTATTATTAACTTAATGTGTGGAACAGCGCGGACTGTCTTCAGTGGAAATCCGTATGCTAACCTTTTTTTCGGGCTATAACCTTCGCTACTTAGTTTACTTCAATCTCGATGTTGCAGCACGCATCTAACGGACAGTATTTGCATAGATAACTTTGATCAGCTATAGGCATCTCATTCCGCGCACGCAGAGAATTAATGCCAAAGGATTCTGCAAAACAACCCCAAAAAAACGGTAAAAACACAGAAAGATTTGGTGGGCCGGAGGAGATTTGGACTCCCGACCGCACGGTTATCAGCCGTGTGCTCTAACCAAACTGAGCTACCGGCCCGCACTGTATGCCGCATTATACAACTTTTTCGTAGTTATAGACATACAACTTACGGTTTTTATATCAAGGCTCTTTCTTTTAGACCTCTCTATGCTTGATTCTTGCAGATGACGTTTACTAAATCAAAGGAGAGATAATTTAACTTTTATTCTCTACATGTCTAATATCAAGAGGTAAAAGGATAGTTCACTAAAGGATATTTGATATTACTTTTCTGGATATAGATTCGTTTAATTACTAATGTTCGAGGTTGGACAAAAAATATTGTCATGCAACACTAATATGATTTATACACACTAACAATTTTTGAACTGTGAATAGCCCATAGTTATAGCATAAAAAATAATGATGAATAAAATGGAGAGAGAAGTGGAGTCTCAATTCAATATCCGAAACAAACAGAGAAGAAAGATTGAAGTTGCCGTCCAAGAAGTGTTCAAGAAGTTGAGGATGCAACGAGTCAATTCTGATATGGAGAAAACACATGCTGAAGCGGAGGATATCCTCTACAACCTGCTTGTAACACTTGGATTTGAGGACTTTGAATGAATACAGAAAAATCGGTAAACGAATAGAATAAAATGGTTTGCACTCATTTCTAAAAAGGTTTTAGCTCTGTCTACTAAGCAGAAATTTCGCGCGAGAGATAAATAATACAAGGAAAGCCCTTGAAGTTGAAGATAATTTTCAATTTTATTAAAAAAGACTGGATTTTCATTTGGTTTTTATTTGGATAGGTTGCATAAAGACTTAAGAACGATGCTGGCATAGAAAGTGCAGAACATAAGGGTGATTAAAATGAAAATTGTTGGCATCGTAGGAAGCGGGAGAAAGGGTGGAAATACAGAAATTCTTGTCAAAGCAGCTTTAGATGAAATCCAAAAGGAGGGAGTTGATACAGAATTAATAATCTTAGCAGGCAAGGATATCAAACCTTGTGACGCTTGCAAATCCTGCTGGAAAACAGGAGAATGTCATATTGAGGATGATTTACCGCCAATACTTAAGAAAATGCTAGATGCTGATGGAATCATCCTTGCTTCACCGGTATACTTCGGATCTGCTACTCCTCAGATTAAGGCATTAATTGACAGGAGTGGATACTCTACCAGAGCAAAGGGGAGACCCTTTGAGAATAAAGTCGGAGGACCGATAGTTGTAGCTAGAAGAGCTGGACAGAATTTCACTTTCGCTCAATTAATGTTCTTCTTCATGATAACTGGGATGATAGTCCCTGGCTCTACATATTGGAATATAGCCTTCGGTAGAGAGAAAGGTGAGGTGTCGGAGGATAAAGAGGGCATTCAAACCGTTAGAAATTTCGGAAAGAAACTGGCTTGGTTAGTTAAAAAAATTGCGGAATAAATGTTTTTATTGTTTTTCTTCTTCTTTATCTTCTTTATCCTGACTGATTTCTTCAGAAGGCTTATCTTCTTCTTTATCTTCTTTATCTTCTTTATCCTGA
>JAUPKU010000090.1 GCA_030837285.1 Thermoproteota archaeon
TGTCAAAGCTACAACAAGAAACTGGATGACTGTGAATAAACTATCCAAAATAGCAGAGGTGTTGAAATGAAAAATCAGATAGCAATCAGTAATTCCTCAACCAATCGATCGAGACATATTTTTTAATTTTAGGTATATAGTTAAAGAAAAAGGGGTAGTATAAATTTACACACTTGGTTTGATAATCTCCCCGCTACCAATACATGTGTACTAGAGAACAAGCGTTCATTTTGACCATGATGTGCTAAAAAATAAGGGAACGGTAATTCGACATCAATGTGGAATAACCTCCGGGCTACCAGCGTGCACTAGTTAGAAAACGAAATCATTTTTGAGCGATGTAGATTTCCATGGGTCCTAATGGTGTAGTCAGGGTTCGTGAGCGGATGGATTTGAACCCACCTTAGAGCATTGAGTCCGCAATATACTCCTGATCAAACCCTGCGTCCTGACCTGCCATGGCCATAGATAATAACAACAGCACAGTGATCTCAGGCTTTGTCCTTTCATAGGTCAACCCATAAAAGTAGGAAATGAAGACTCCACCAGGATTGAGGGCGTCATAAACTTTCTTCACAACTGAATCGAATTTATCCATATAACTTTGTAGAGATGAGCAGACCAGAACCAGGTCGTATCCGTCCCCAATGGAATCACGGAATCCGTCTCCGCCAAGAACCTCCATCTTATCCTCCATTCCATACTTCCTGATGAAAGTCTCAGCAACCTTAACCATCGGAGGCAAGTCAAAGATAACCCCCTTCATACTCGGATGCGCAGCAACGACGGCCACCCCGACGATTCCCAGCCCACCAGCTAGGTCGAGTATCTTCCGAAATGATGGGAACTCGGGGAGTTCCGAGACAGCATCTACCATTATCTGAGCATAGCCAGCCTGCTCGAGACTAGCGTACTCCTGCGCAAACATATCCTCAGAGAAGGCCGTTTCTAGCATTGGTGGTGGCCTTTCCTTAATCAGCTTAGAAAGGTTCTCGGGCGAGAGCTGAGAATGTAACAACTGTAAGGCTGCCCTCAAATAGGTTGGACTATCTTCCACTAGAAAAGCTTGGGCAATGGGCGAATTTCTGTATAGCCCATTCTTTTTCTGTATAAGGTCTATCGCTGTCAAGCTGTCAAAGAATATTCCTGTGTTTCCAGGGTGGGTGCCAATTGCCTGCACCAAGGCATCGACTGATGTAGGCTTGGAAAGCTGGTTGAACACCTTCAACTCGATGCCCGTCAACAGCAGTTTCAATCGAGTGGGCGCAAGGAGCATTTTGAAAAGGTCTTCAAAACTTTGATTCAGTTCAGGGAAGTTTTTCAAAACTGAAACACATCCCCAATATTTAAGCGAGTTATGCCTCATATGTGTAATCTAGCCTAGATAGATAAAAGATTCTTTAATGTTAAAATTATGACCAGTCCTCCGAGAGATTCAAATTCATTTTCGATTATAATTTTATAACGAAGAAAAAGAAAAATTGGGGTGGTATAGTTGCGTCTAGGCATTGGTAACCTCCCCGCTACCAACAACTTTAGGTGAAAAGCAGTAATTAATATGAATTGGGTAAAATTCAGATACAATTCAGCTATGATTTATAGCATTTTGATTAAATTTAACGATTATTTGTTTCTTCCCCACCCCATTTTTAGATACTCAAATAAAGCTGATATTTTATCGCATTTATGCCCAAAAGGAGCCCAAAAAGGGCTTTTCATACAGTTATTAGTAGTCGTGTTAGCAAAGATTTAGATTTTCATTTAAATTTCTCATAACGTTTGAACAGGCAGTTTTCACGAACAATACTATTCGTGGCGTTAATCTTTCAAAGAAAATCAGACTACCTGAGCAAAATCAGCCATATTCTACTCATCATATCTTATACTCCGTCAATATGTGCTCAATTAGCATACGTCGAAAGGAAAATCTAATATTGAAACCAATAACATATGCTTTTTAATTCCATTTGAGGCTCGTAGGTTGGAAAGCATGAATAAGCAGGCGGGTTTGATTCCTATCATCTTGATTGCAGTTTTGTTGGCTGCGCTACTTGGGCTAGGTCTAAGGGGCCAGTACATCTTCAACCCACCATACCTGCTATTAGCGTTGAGTATTCTATTCTACTGGGGAGTAACACCAATTGTAGCCTATATTTCAGCAAAGAGCTATTTAATGAACGGTTCTCTGACTCTTCTCTTTGTCAGCTTAGCCTTCATCGTCGGTGTTCCATTCTCAGTCGTGGCGGGAGGGTCTTCCCCGAATGACTCCGTTACTCTAGGAGCCTTAGGGCTGCTAGTATCCTCTGCTCTGCAATTTTCAGGAGCGGCTCAAGCCTCATTCGGAACGGTGCCAGTTGGCTCAGAACACCGTAAAACAAGACTTGTCTTAGCCTTTGCATGCGTCTTATCAATTAGTGGGCTAATCATCTTGTTGAATCTGCTGCATGTTTTTCCACTCTTCTTCGTGGAGAATTTGGGTGTAACCCTAGTAGACCAGGCAATTTACGGGCTGATAATCCTGTTCTTTCTCGTGAGCAGTCTGCTCTATCAGAGACTGTACCTGAAGACGAAATCTGAAACTCTGTACTGGTACTCCCTTGCTCTGCTGCTGTATGGTATTGGCTCATTTGGAATAACCCAGCAGTTGGTTTTTGGCGATCTGGTAGTCTGGGTGGGGCGAATAGGCACATATATGGGTTTGCTCTACTTTCTAGCTGCTTTGTTGAGCATACGTCGAGAGAAATAGTTTTAAAATAAGATGTTTAAAAGTAGGACCTAGTACCAAATAATCTTCTTAAGAAAAGTAAGAACTTAGGTGAAGCTTTTGTCGTTTGATTCTCTTGCTAGCGGTTGGGGGAAAGCCCTGGGAGTTGACCGCAAGCAGTTCAACATGTTCTTTGAGACGATGATGGAGGGCTTTGCGTACCACAAGATTATCGTTGACAAGATGGGCAAACCTGTTGACTACGTTGTTCTTGAGGTTAACCATGCTTTTGAGGAGATGACTAGGCTTAAGAAGGAGCAGGTCATCGGGAAAAAGGTGACAGAGGCTCTTCCAGGCATCGAGAAGGATCCCGCGGATTGGATTGGGGTTTACGGGCATGTTGCCTTAACTGGGGAACCGGCTCAGTTTGAGAACTATTCAAAGAATTTAGATAGATGGTTCAAAGTCTCGTCTTACTGTCCAGAGAAGGGCTACTTTGCTGCGGTTTTCGAGGATATAACAGAACGCAGGAAAGCCGAGGAGGGGCTTCGCAAGAGCGAGGAGCGGTTCAGGGTTATTACTGAGATGTCGCCTGTTCAATTTTCCGTCAGTAGCATTTCAGATAGTACTATCCTATTCACCAACCCCGCCTATGAGCAGGCATTCGGATTTGCTAAAGGAGAATTCATTGGCAAGAAGGGACCAGACCTTTACTACGACCCCACTGACCGCAGAACACTCATCGACACTCTGAAAAGGGAAGGCAGCGTCCAAGGCTACGAGGTTAGAGTCAAGCGAAAGGACGGTACTCTATTTTGGGTTTCAGCTTCGGTGATACCGATAAATTTCGATGGTAAGAAAGCGCTTCTAGGCGCATCAATTGACATCACTGAGCGCAAGATGCTGGAGGCCAAAAACGAGGAGTATTCCAAGCACTTAGAGGCGCTAGTGGAGGCTCGGACTAAGGACGTTATAACTGAGCGTCAGCGCCTTTATAATGTCTTAGAAACACTCCCGGTCTACGTCATACTTCTTGACAAGGATTATCATGTGCCCTTTGCAAATAAGTTCTTCCGTGAGCGCTTCGGCGAGTCACAAGGAAGATGTTGCTTTAAGTACCTCTTCAATAGGAGTGAGGCTTGCGAGAACTGCGAGACCTACAAAGTCATGAAGACCAACTCTCCTCACCACTGGGAATGGACTGGTCCGGATAAGAGAAACTATGACATTTACGATTTTCCATTCATTGAAGCGGACGGCTCCAATATTATTTTGGAGATGGGCATCGACATCACTGAGTGGAAGCGTGCACAGGAATCTTTGCGTTCAGCCTCTCAATATGTCAGAAGCCTAATCGAAGCGGCTCTTGATCCGCTGGTAACTATTTCGGTAGATGGTAAAGTTACTGATGTTAACGAAGCCACAGTTAAAGTCACGGGTGTAAGCCGCGAAGAAATCATTGGGACGGACTTCTCCAACTACTTCACAGAGCCGGAGAAGGCAAGAGAAGGCTACCAGAAGGTTTTCTCAGAAGGCTCCGTCACTGACTATCCTTTGACGATGCGCGGTAGGGACAGCCGTTTAGTTGATGTCAGTTATAATGCCACTGTTTACAGGAATGAGGCTGGCGAAATTCAGGGAGTGTTCGCAGCTGCCAGAGATATTACTGAGCATAATGCGCTTGAGCGAAAGCTGAAAGACTCTGAGAGACTTGCCACTATCGGCGCGACGGCGGGAATGGTTGGCCACGATCTTAGGAATCCCCTGCAGTCCGTTTCGGGCGCGGTCTACCTAGCTAAGGAGGATGCAAATTCCCTGCCCCAGGATACTCCTGTGAAGCAGAGCCTAGAGGAGAATCTTAGTGCTATTGAGTCGCAGGTCGAATACATGAACAAGATTGTCTCTGACCTTCAGGACTTCGTTAGGCCCATCAACCCGCAGGTTGAAGAGGTGGACAACAAGAAGCTTTTCAACAACACCTTATCGATGATCACTATTCCCGCTGAAATCAAGGTTGAAGCTATAGTCGAGGAGGGCAAGGTCAACATTGACCCTGCGCTTATAACCCGTGTGCTTAACAACCTGATTGTTAATGCGATTCAGGCAATGCCCAAAGGCGGAAACCTAACTTTGAAGGCCCACAAAGAAGATAACACAGTCCTTTTAAGCGTATCAGATACAGGTATAGGGATCCCCGACGACGTGAAGCCCAAGCTGTTTACACCACTGTTCACCACTAAAAGTAAGGGTCAGGGCTTCGGACTAGCGGTCTGCAAACGGGTAGTCGAGGCTCACGGAGGCAAGATAACCTTTGAGAGCGAGGCTGGAAAGGGAGCAACCTTCACAATTCGAATTCCATCCATAAAGTAAAAGTAAATCCGACTTTGAAAATATTGTATGATAATACAGTAAATCTGAAATCAGTCAGCAGACAGCCTATGTGATAAGCTAAACTGGCATTAAGCAACAAATAGATAAGAATAAGGCACAAATCAGATAAGAATCCGATATAACCAAGCTATGATTTATAGTATTTTGAGTAAATTAAACGATGATTTGCATCTTCCCCACCCCGCCAATACTAGCGTGTGTTATTCGTTTTTCAAAGGATCTCTATTCTGGAAATTCTTCCATATCTCGTACTTTCAAGCTAGTACCCAGTTAATGAAAAAATAAAATGATGAGATATCTACTGGTCAACAGATTTCATAATTTTTTCATTAAAAGGGATGCCCAAAGCTTCTTCTTGGAAGAGAAAATATTCTTCTATCGATCGTATATCAAGCGACAGTTTCTCTTTAGGATCTCCTCTAGGGGATATTGATTATTTAAAGGGCGCGCCACTATGAGATATAAAAGGGTTTAGCACGGGTACGTTCAGCTTCTTGAAAGAAATTTTCGATTTTTTCATCTTCAGTTCTAATGTCTTTCTTTTTCCTTCGTCTCTTATCATTCATGAAATAAGTTTTCTTTAACATTCAATTTCTAACTTGTGAATCCAGCATACACCTTTTAATAGAGAATTGGCTTCCTAACGTACTAATGCAGTATGAATTAATTGATTTTTATATTGGTATATGATTGGCTCTTAGTTGCCAATTTGAGCTTCTTCCACAAGTTTGACTATCTGGGCTAACGCCGTGTCTTGATCAACCTTTGTCGCTTTAACTTTAAGCATTTCTGTCATGTTAATAGTCGCATTCACTACTTCATATTTAGGATTCTTCTCAACAGGGATACTTTCGCTTGTAATCATTGATTGATCAGAGGAGGATCGTCCTTCGACTACGACTCCATCGACTGGAATTCGTTCTCCTGATTTGACAATGAATAAGTCACCTTCTTGAATCTGTTCAATTGGAATATCGACTTCTTGTCCGCTTTTTATCACATGAGAAAATCGAGGTTGAATGTCCATAATTCA
>JAUPKU010000091.1 GCA_030837285.1 Thermoproteota archaeon
AATAGTATTCTTGATGTGTGAGAATCTTAAGTTGTACTGGTTGTTCTTTTCTTGTCCTTGATAAGATTCTCCTACGAAGGGGAGGTGTCCTAGGATGAGCTTAGGGACCGTGGCTCTGTCTATCTTTATTGTGGGAATTGGTGCGGAGTTGCTGTTGTTTTTCATCCTATTTATTCCCCCGTTCTTTATTCTGCAATTATAGGGTTCTTCGTTTTGCTTCATAGCGGTTGATATGGCTTACATCTTTGAGGCTGAACCTTGGAGGCGGGTTGGGCTTCTGTTCTGGGTAGCCTATGGGTATTATAGCTATGGGTTTTAATCCTCTTGGAAGGTTGAGTATTTTGGAGACAGCTCCGTCGTTGAAAGCTCCTATCCAACAGGCACCAAGTCCTAGAGAGTGTGCGGCTAGTAGGATATTTTGAACGGCTGCTGCAGCATCTAGTATGCAGTATAATTCTCTTCCTCTTCCGCTATACTTCCATGCCGACCTCTCTTCATTGGCGCATACTACAATGTTTATAGAAGCTTCTTGGATAAAGTGCTGGTTGAGGGCTGACTCGCATAGCTTTTTCTTTGTGTCGTGGTCTTTGATGACTATGTAGTCTCTTGCCTGTAGGTTCCCTGCAGATGGAGCCCATATAGCTGCTTCAAGTATCTTTTCGATTTGTTCGTCTGTAATCGGGTTTGGCTTGAAGTGGCGGATACTTCTTCTATCTTTTATAGCTTCGAACACGTCCATTGGTGGTGCCTCAATTCTATTGTTTGGTTAAGTTTCTATAGGCTATAAAGTTGTTGAGAAGGTTCTTCTTGTTGTTTTTCTTTTTCAAAATGGGTGACAGGTTGTCTGTTTTTATATTCTCTATTTTCTTCTTCGGTTGGGCGGGTTATGTCCAAAGTTACTTAAAAATTGTTTGAGGTTTTGATCCGAGCTTGTGAAGTTTTTGATGAATATTGTTCGTGTTATAATTTAGCTTTAGCGTAATACTTTTTAGTTGAATATTATGATTGTTATTAATGTGGAAGGATTTGGCCGCATCTTTTAAGCCCATTGGTCTCATGATCTTGGTTGTGGTTTCTGCTGTTTTAGGAGGTTTTGAGGGTTCTATCTTGTGTTTTGTCTTCTCCGGATTTGGTGCTTTCTGGTTTGGAGTCACCCTTGGCTTTGGGCTATTACTATTAGTCAGTCTGGTTTGGGCTTATCGATGTTTTAAGAATGCTGTGCCTTACGTTGGTTTTGGTATTAGACCGATGAAATCGGCTAGTCCTGAAGGTTGGGTTCCTAGGGTTGCTCTAAAGGAAGATGATGGTGTAATGGGTGATGCGGTTAAGGCTTCGGGGCTTCCTTTGGAAAGGCGGCTTCGTATTCTTAGGGTGATTGTTGATGGTTTTAATTTGAAAGAGACGGTGTCTTTTACCGATGTTTTGAATTACCTTCATTCTATGGATAGGTCTTTTCTGGATGACGAGGTGAGAGATGCGTTTGAGTTTCTGCTACGTCCCCCTGCGGTGATTAGGGACGATGGTGTGAGGGAGTATGTGCTCGTGGTTGGACGGAATGAGTTAAGAGAGAGGCTTTGGCTTTTGTCTAAGGTCTTCTTGGAGTCTTCTTCTAGGAGAGTTTTTCCGACCAAGTCTGAGTAGCCCTGTTTTAGTCTGATCAACTTTTTTGTATCAGTCTTTGTTAGTCTCTCTGTAAGACTGAGTCTTTTTTGTTGAGGGGTATGAGGTCGGATATCTTGTTTTCAGTCTTTATCTGAGAAATCAACTGTTTTTATAGCTTATCAATCTAGTAAAACAAGTAGAAGTGTATTCGAATTCATGATATCAAATATTGTAATGGATTGTTATTCATCGTAGTTTCACATCTTTTTGAGTCATATTCTGCTTATCGGGGAAGTCTATTTGTCTATTTGGGATCCAGCTTAATTTGAAAGGTAGGTTGTGGTGTTAAGCGTGTTTTTTTCTGTTTTGCCGTCTGAATCTTGCTTTTAGTCTGTTTTTATTTGATGTTCGTCCGGTTCGTTTGGAAGTTCAAATGAGAAGGCTTTTTGGTTTATCTTTCATGGTAATATGTTTTAAGCGCATGGGATTTTAGTCTTATTTGGAGTGTGTTTGTGTTTTGTCTTCTTTCGATCTTGTTTTGAAGGGAGGGCGGGTTGTTGATCCCGTGTATGGATTTGATGGAATTATGGATGTAGCGATTGATGAAGGTCGGATTGCAGCAGTTGAACCGTGGATTGATGTTAGTCAGGGGAAATCATTTTTAAACATGTCTGGTCGAGTGGTGATTCCTGGTATTATTGATCCTCATGTTCACATTCGGACCGCTGGTCATAGGAATATGGCTAGGGTGGGTGTGGTGACGGCTGTTGACGTTTCAGCGCCCATGTCGGATCTTCTTGAGAGTACGATGGAGGTAGGGACTGGGATGAATGTTGCGTGTATAACGAGTGTGCATCGCTTTGTGAGGGAGCCTCGTCCAAGCAGGAGTGAGTTGGACAGGATGCTGGATGAGTATTTGTCTTCAGGGGCTTTAGGATTGAAGTTAATTCAAGAGCCGCTTCCTCACGAGACGATCATTGAAGCTATTGTTGCAGCGAATGAGAGGAAGGCTTTTGTGAAGCTTGATTGCGGTGTCACACCTGAGGGAAGCAACATAAACGGGCTGAGATGGATAGTTGAGGCGGTTGGAAGCGACTTACACCTGGATATTGCGCATGTCAATAGCTACTGTCGGGGACAGGTGGAGGATCCTATTGAGGAGGCGCTAGAGGCAATTCATATTTTAGATGGAAAGAGGAATATACAGTCAGAATCATACTTTGGAATTATTAATGGCACGAATGGGAAAATCGTTAATGGAGTGCCACTTAATGGGACGGCGAGGTACTGCCTCCGCCTTGGTGGATACCCTGAGACGGCTGAGGGGATGAAAAAAGCGCTCCTCGACGGATACTGTAAAGTCTCCGAAGAGTATAGAGGAGAGACTATTTTGCTTGAGGGGAAAGAGGCTTTGGATGCGTGGCTTAAGATGGATGAGAGGATCGTGAGCTTTCCCATCAATATTCCAAGCATAGCTATCCTTCTAGCAACCAGAAAGGACAGGGAGAAGAGGTTTGTGATCAATGCTTTTTCAACTGACGGTGGTTCTATTCCAAGGAATCTAATTGCGGACTCGGGGCTGGCTCTTGTCAAGTATGGCGCTTTATCTCTTCGAGAATTTGTAATCAAGTCGTCGTATAATCCCTCTCGTATGTATGGGCTGTTGAGGAAGGGCAGTATGGGCATTGGGATGGACGCTGACATAACCGTTTTAGACTTGGAGAGATGTCGGGCTGTCATGGGAATAGCGCGAGGAAAGGTAATAATGGTCGATGGCGTAGTCGTGGGTAGGGGAGGAACGGTGATAACAACTGAGGAGGGTGTGAAAACCGTTAAGGCAACTGGTCTCCCTTATGATATCATAGACACAAGAGAGTGTGGACTCTACTCATAATTACAGGCGATTATTTAACAAACATTAGCTGGCATATTAATTTACTATTGATTGTACTCTTCCAACTTTACCATCGATAAGTCGTACTTTGATTCCGTGAGGGTGGGTTGAGCTGTTGGTAAGAATGTCTTTAACTATACCCTCGGTAAGTTTGCCATTCCTCTGGTCTTGCTTCAAGACAATTCTTACTCGGATGCCTGGCTTTATTTGACTCCTCTGTTGATTAGGTTGCATTCCAATTCACTCATGTTTTGAAGCTTATAATGTCTTCGTAACATGTAAAATGACCGTGTAATATCACTCGCAAGTATCTTCAATACAAACTTATTTAGATAAAAAGTAGTTGAAATACAAAACTGTCAACTATTAGGTGATTCGATTTGGGTTCTCAAAATAGAGTTTCTGTAGATACAGCAAGAATCGCGAATGTATCAAGTTATGAATCTCCTCCAACGCAGGGCAAAGAGTCCTGGAGAAGCTTACATTGTATGCAAGTTGCTAGTGTTATTCTTTGAAAACAATTATGACCTGAAAATGGATCCTCAAGATGAAAAGATGTTGATGGATCTAGTAAAAGAAACACTTGATTTGAAAGATGAAGTCAATAAACAGTCAAACGAAAAGCGAGCATTCAAGAATAAATGAAGACTGGTCAAATAGAAGACTTGTATCAATACAGTATTGAAGCCTTCACGAGTTTAATCCTCGCCTGTGCCTTATATGGCTGCAACATGAGCATGGTGAGTTGGTAGTTCATAGGTTCAAACGGAGTGAGCAATTGACAGAATCAAGGTTTCGCTTGAATTTCCGTCAATGTAACGGTTGCCTTTACTTTTTTCAATCGTCTAATTCTGGCTCCTACAATATCTCTAAGTTGTTCCATCGTTTCAGACTCAATTTTCGCCAGAAGATCGTAGACACCATAAACCTCGTAAGCCTCCTTAACATTGCTGAGCTTTCCAAGGGCTTGTAAGACTTCACTATCAGCGCCTGAATCAACGTTGATGAAAACGTATGCCTTGAACATTAAAAAATCTCCTAAAAAAGCAGATAATTCACTCTATTTATGAAGTATACCAAATTAGATATTAAACCTGATATTAAAGTTTGTGAATTCCAAATTCATATAATAAGATAGTAAAAGTTAGTATTGAGACAATATCTGAAAAATTGGCGACTATTACACTTATGCATACTAAGAGATCTAATGATTCTGCAATTTAGACGCTTCTCTTAAGCAAAGCAAGGAAGGAACTTAATCCTGAGCAAGGTAAATGAAAACT
>JAUPKU010000092.1 GCA_030837285.1 Thermoproteota archaeon
CTATCGAAACACCAGTGATTCTTGGAGCACCGGGAATCTTCTCCTCAAGACAGTTGATACAAACAATTACTCAGACGATGGCACTGAGACATCAATTGATGATCAGCCCATTACGTTAACCTTGGAGAAGGTGATGGCGCTTCCAGTTGGGGAAAATTCCATTATCCCTGATGTTCCTGCCATTGGAACAGAGGGAGGAGAACCTACCTATCTGGGAAGTCACAGTCAACGGATTCAATTAGAAGGTTTCTTCTTTGGATCAACCGCGAAGACAAAACTCGATCAATTGAGATCTATAAGAGTTGGTGGCGTTGCCTGTCGAATGACCTTTACAGCCTTTAGTGAAACATGGGTGCAGAGCAATTATTTGATTGCGAACATTAGCTGGTGGCCTGAACCTTCTATTCCTGATAACATCAATTCTACGATGTTGAAATTCATAATAGAGCTCATCGAATCGATATAGTGAAATATATTATTCATTTCTAGTTTTCATACTGAAAAAGCGTTTTTCGGAATTGGATACAATAAAAAACTAGCTAGGGGCGGGTTCCTAAGAGCAGAGAAACGGTTGTTGAGATCCCGTTTCGAATGATTGTGAGACTAATTGTCTGGTTTGGAAGGGTGTGTTCTTCAAGATAAGTTAACAGACTATCCATATCCTCGATGAGAATTCCATCAATCGCAATAATGATATCGCCTCCAACGTAAACACTGTTGCCATCAATAGACACTATACGAGCATATCCTTTCAGACCAGCAGTAGAAGCAGGTCCACCACTTGTGACTTGGGTAATTAACACCCCATAAGTGACATCAACCCCCATTTCTTGAGCGATACCATACGTCATATCTGTTCCCGAGATGCCTAAATAGGGATGCATTGTGTAGGAACTCGCATTCACTAATGCATCTATTTCACGGAGAATCGTATTGGAGGGAATAGCAAAGCCCACTCCAGTTGACCCTTCAACAATCGCGGTGGTAATCCCAACGACTTGTCCATACTCATTAAGAAGGGGACCACCAGAGTTACCTGAATTTATTGGGGCACTCGTTTGAATCACATTAGCGATTGCGAAGTTACTCGTAGACTCAGTTATTGTTCGACCCAACGCACTCACTATTCCTGTTGTCATAGAGCCAACCAGTCCATAGGGGTTCCCAATCGCTATCACATAGTCCCCCACCCTCAATGTGGAGGAACGGACAATTTGAAGCGGGTGAAACTCACTTACTGGAGCATTAACAGAAAGCACCGCCAGATCACTATATTTATCAGAACCTAAAGTTTCTGCCAGATACGCATTCCCATTATTGAATTCCACGGTAATGCTGGATGTGCCTTCAATCACATGGAAATTAGTGATGACCACCATACGACCAGTATAATTGTAGACAAATCCAGAGCCCTGTACTGTTCCCGTGATCTGCTGGCCTCTCCATGTTGTTTGAACGATCAGTCCTTGGATCATCACAATTGAATCTTGGACAGCCTCATAGAGTTGAGCTAGAGAAACATTTTCAGGAATCACCTGATATTCCGCGTCAATAACGTTAGCATAGAGACTGTTGTAGCTTTCTACTTGCTGCTGGAGACCGGTAAGCTGTGTTTGAAGACTAGAAAACCTGGAATCATACCCCCAGTAATTGTAGACTAATAAACCTGTCTGAGCAACGATAATAACTATCAATATGAACGACAGATACTTCCACTTTGAAGATTTAACCGGAGTACTATCAGTATACACGCTATTCTCATTCATAGATATCTACATCCCTCTGAACAGAAAGAACAACAAAATATTAAGAGATTTTTCAGATTTACACCACAATCTATACATAATCAACATGGCGCATCGGATCATTATTGCTCGCAATATCGATTCAGTCTTTCATTGACAATTCATAGTTTCTTCCCGCAACGAGGACAGAACTCCGCATCATCGGGTAATTCTCTCCCACAAGCTGAACACTTTGTGGCTTTATCGGTCATCAGGTGACCCTCTTTCTCTTTGACAAGGAGTTTCCCATCACTTAAAGCAAGGATTCTTCCCGTCTCCGAGGCCATCCGGCTATCATGGGTGACCATCACAATCGTGGTTCCTTGATCAACACAAAGTCGGCCTAATAATCTGACAATTTCGAGTCCAGTCTTCTGATCTAGATTCCCCGTGGGTTCATCAGCGAGAACAATAGCGGGATTATTCGCCAACGCTCTTGCGATAGCTACTCGTTGCTGTTCTCCAGCACTCAACCGGTTAGGTCTATGATCCTCTCTTCCTGATAAGCCGACCGTTTTCAACAATTCCTGAGCTCGAGTTCTTCGTTCCTCTTTTGATTTTCCTATACTCTCCAGAGGAAGTTCCACATTCTCAATGGCATTGAGATAGGGCAGGAGATTAAAATTCTGGAAAATGAACCCCACTTTGTTTCTCCGAATTTCAAAGAGTTTCTTTTCAGGGACTTTGGTAATATCGACTCCATCAATGGCTACTACGCCCTGGGTCGGTCTATCCAAGCAGCCTAACATATTCAGCAACGTGGTTTTGCCAGAGCCCGAAGGTCCCATAATTGAAACAAATTCGCCTCGTTTCACTTGAAGACTTACATTTGAGAGCGCGTGGACTTCACGACCGCCCAGCTTGAAGGATTTATTGAGTTTGTCAGTTTCCAGTACAATTTCACTCATATTTTAACGCCTCCATGGGTGACGTTCGAGAGGCTCGCCAAGCAGGATACAGGCTGCCTAAGGCTCCAAGCAGCACCATTGCACCAAATGCGAGGAAGATTAACTGAGGATTCAAAGAAGCAGTCATTGCTGAGGTGAAAGGTATTCCTAGAAGATTAGTTCCAATCCCTGGAGAATTCATCCCTGGACTATTGGAGGTAAATCGTGTGGCGCTGGGAAGCAACAGGGAGGATAAGAGCGGGGCTGCAATTACGCCTATTGCCACGCCCACAACGCCGGCTATCACACTCATTAAGATACCCTCCAGCATAAACTGGCTCATGATATTCCCATTGCTGAAGCCAATCGCTTTGAAGATGCCGATTTCATGGGTGCGTTCACGCACAGTATAGAGCATAATGAATAACACGATTAAACTCGTCGCGACAACTGCAATGCCAATTTCTTGATACGCAACGGTTTGGGTCTGACTGAGGGTGGCCTGTGCATTTTCCAAAGTGGTTGCATACATTTCTTGTTGGCGTTCAAGCTGAGCAAGACGGGTCTCATACGTGGTCAGGGTGAACTCGGGATAGAGCTGTTCGATTTGGTTGACGATCACGTCCACGTGAGATTGGTCCACAGCGTAGACCTCCAGTCGACTGAGTTTGCCACTGAGATCTGTGATAGTCTGCGCATCGGTTAAGCTCATATACAGATTGGTCGCTTCTTGACTATCCGATGGCTCATAGATCCCAATGACAGTAAAGGAGGCTCCTAAGATGTCTACACTACCACCAACTCCGACACCAAAATACTCGGTATTATTAAGGCTTAAGAGGACGACCATGCTGTCCCCTTCAAGCAAGTTTCGTCCTTCAACAATGTTAGTGGGCAGAAAAGCATAATTATCTATCAGCGAGGAATTCAATGGCACACCCACAATCGTATAGTCTGGAACAAGGATCTGGAAAGTGCCTCTTGGCGTTTGGATAGTTTGATTCGTCCCCTCCGTCTTCTCGATGATTGCGACAATATCTTTGACGCCTTCAATGGCAACAATATCCGTGATGGTGCTTTCATTTAGGTATGTGACACTTCTCGTCATCAAGCCAGGCATATTTCCTGGATCGAATCCACCAGGTGGTTGAAAACCACCTGAGGGCCCCCTTTGTTCAGTGAATCCCGAGGAGATGCTACACTCCACTAGGGTGAGCGTCTTATTGATTTCCGCCTCTAAGTTCGTAATCGTGGTATCAAAGTTGCCAATAAGTTGTTCAGTCGAGGTTTGATTGGCCAGAATCCCAGAGGGAATAGACACCATAATCGCCATAGAGAAGCCTAACGCAATTACCACTAACAAGGTTCTGAGTTTCTTTCTCGAAATGTTTCTGAGAGCTCTTGTGAAAACACCCAAATCTTATACCTTCCCCAAACTAGCAATGAAAAAATACTATTAAAGAGTATTTCAGAATTATATCCAAATCTATCCATAATCTCATCAACCAGAAGATACTGTTTTGAGCTTCAGTCCCCCTCTACTCGTAATGAAAACGGATTCGCCTCTTGTAAGGTGTTTCTTGATTTCTGATAAATCAACTTCTTCAGCCTCATCAATGTACACGCTCTGATATCGATTATTTTTTAGGAAAGACACTTGAAACAACCGCATACCAGATTTAGCTTTCAAGTAGATCATCTCTCTGAAACTTTTTTCCCAACTGCTAAAATCTTCTTTCAATATGCCTGAATTTAATCCCAAAAAAGGGTAGAGAGTTGTTGTCTTGGCACGTGCGCTACCGACAACAAGATCATGGCTTTGTTTTTATCCATCTTCTCATTCCCTCTTTCTATTCACCTCAAGAAAACCATCATCCCTACAACTGCATTAAAACACTTTTTCAAAATTAAACCATAATATCTTCCGATTAGACCATAATCTCGTCCGAATCTTAGGATTTTCAAATAGCTTTTTAAAACAATAATTAGTTAGGAATCGATAATCTAGGGGTCTGTATGTCGCTTCGGGACCGTCAGTTAAGGCAGTTACTGCAATGGATGATACTTGGTACAAGAGGAGGCGCCAACAGAGCCCAAATAATAAAAGCGATACGAGAAGAACCGAGAAACGCAAACCAACTGGCTAGCCTAATCGAGGTTGACTACCGCACAATTAGACACCACTTAGACGTTCTAGAAAAAAATGAATTGATAACTTCTATGGGCGAACAGTACGGGAAGATGTATTTTTTGTCTTCTGAGTTGGAGGAGAATTTTAGTGTTTTTGAAGAGATTTGGAATAAAATTGGAAAAAAGTTGAAAAGTGAGAGTAAGGAGTGAAGAAGGGAATGAAGAATCTAGGATTGATTATCATTGCAATACTCGGTATACTAGCGATAAGTATAGTGGTTTTCCTGCCTGCTTTGTACGGACCTTTTAATAGAGGCTTCTTTAATGGAGGTATTCCTCCTGAACCTCCACCCTGGGATGCCCTCTTTCCTTACTTGTTTATTGCCAAGATCATTTTATCATCGGCGAATTTTATTCTCCTCACCATTGTCTTAGTGATCTATATAGGAATCTATCAGAAAACAAAATCGCAATTTAGCCTCGGACTAGTCATCTTTACGATAGCTCTGCTTCTGTACTCATTTACTTCGAACCCTATAATGCAAGGATTTGGGGGCTTCAGAGTCTCAGGCCTTGGTCCCTTCATAATGCTACCTGATTTATTCTCCTGTATCGCCTCAGTCATACTTCTGTACTTAAGTCGACAATAATCGCTTTAGCATAAAATTAGTTCAAGTTTTCAATTTTGCCTAAAATTTTTAACGAATATAGTATTGGGATTTGCATAAAGATCTATACAGACCCTTTCAAACCCGCTAAAGAAAAATTGGTATCTAAAAAAGTAGAGGTGGTATCCTCACGACATGTCAGTAGTCTCCTCCGGGCTACCATACTTCATGACTAAATAATCCAAAAAAATGGAGATGGTATATAATACAGAGCTGTACGGTCTCCTCCGGGTTGCCATACTCGAGTTAGATATACTCTATTTCTTATCGATCGATCTGACTTTTGGCAACGCGTAGTGGATTTGTAGGCTATTTCTTTCTGAAAACATATACCGCCCACCCCATAGTCTCTCTGCCTCCCTGCAGATAAGTATCCTTTTCTCGCGTCTTTCGTTCCACAAGATCGCGGATATCGGGGTCGTCAGGGTGAGTTCTGACGTACTCATCTACCGCCCACCATTGAAGCGTCTCATAGTGATCCCAATCGTCGTAGCCACTCACCAGTGTGTACAAGCAGGTTAACCCTTCATCCTCCCCCACGCTGACATTGTCACGATGCGTGCCAAAATCATCCTGTTTGATCCCTTCGACCTCCAAGTACTCTTGACTCGGTTTCGTCAGCCAGAACGGTTCTCCCACGACAATCAGCCCCCCCTTCTTCACCATGCCTTTCAAGGCTTGGATCGTCCCCCGATGCCCACCATACACCCAACTCGCCCCGATACAGAGGGCCACATCAAAGGAAAAGGGGACTTCAGGGCTATAATTCGCCCCATCCATCTCCACAAAGTTAAGATCAGCGTCTGGTACTCGACTCCGATGCTTTTCCACGCAATCCCGAATGCAGTAGGGAGAAATATCCACGCCTACACCGGTAATCCCGTAGAGCTCCGCTAACCTGATGAGAAACTCGCCTTTCCCACAGGCGATATCGAGAACACGTTCTCCCCTCTTCAATCGGAGGAGCTGACACAGTCGCTCAAACTTCTCGGCATTTAATGGATTACATAATTGGTGTCGGTTATAGGTGATGTCGTAGTATTTCCACGGATCCATTATCAGTTCACCTAGAACAGTATGAACTAGAAATGTCACTAATAGTGTTTTCCAGCAGCCATAATGTACACTCTATACAAATCTTCAAAAAAGAGAGAATGGTACTTCCGACATCAATGTCAGGTAACCTCCGAACTACCATACTCTAGAACCCAAATACTTTCTCCCTTTTTGGTTTAGAGCGTGAGATGATGTCGATTATTAAAGCTATGCTGGTTTTTGGTCAGTGTCATTAATTATCAAGGATTGTTTTTCTGGACAACGCAGAAGAGATTACCATCGGGATCCTCGAGTACACGGAAGTCTTCACCGGACTCATACTTCTGGGGATGACGGATCGCTCCTAGCTTGAGCAACCGCTTTATTTCACCCTCTCTGTCATTCGTATAGAGGTCGAAATGCAGCCAATTCCGACCTATAAGCCTTTCAGAAACCTGATTTAAAGACACGTTCACGTTTCTTCCAGCAGGGTCTAGAAGCACAACCCAACCACCCTTAGCTGGCACTCTGGGAATGTAATGGAGCGCTTCCTGCCAAAACACCAACATTATGTCGAAGTGAAGGCAATCAATGACAACAGAGCCAATCCTTAGATCAGATTTTTGGGCCAACTTAGGTTGCATGTTTCTCGTCAACTTTTTAATGGACATTAAATGAAACTTAATTCATAAGTTGATAAAGGCTTTACCCCCAAAAAAGAGGGAACAGGAATTCGACATCAATGTGGAATGACCTCTAAGTAGCCAGATTTCATAATTAAAAAATTCTAGAAAAAAGTTTGAATTTGTTACAGTGCACGCTTGATTGTGTTCTAGGCAAAACCTATTTCTTTATACCCGCCTTGGCATGGCTTTCCAAAGAGTACTTTGATAGTTTTCCTATTCGAGTAAAATATCATTGATCGATGGGTGCACGCAGGCTTCCCATGCTTGCAGATCGTGTACACGCTGGGAACGCCTTCCCGCCCATGGTCGCGAAGGACAGAGTAAATTACTTTTTCATCTACCAGACGCTTGTCCTTTAGTATTTCCATGACATGATCAATCCTCCAGGGGAAGTTCCAAAGCCAGGCAGATCGCCAGAGTCGAGTGGGATCTCATGTCCTTTCATCTCAGCGGTCTGGTAATTGTTCGCGTTTATTACCTGACCGTTGGTCGACTCACGGAACACGCGCGCAGTTATTGTCTTTGCACCGTAAACTGGATAAAGTATTGGCTTTCAATCCAATCGGTTGGACAGTGATATCCTCTCCAGAGTGTAAATGATCTATTCTCGGAGTAGGTTGGAATTATTTGGAATTGATAGTTGCTTCTAACTGGGATTCGAACTTCAAAATCATAAGGTTGTGGATATGTTAATACTGAGATATCGTGGTCTCGCATCTGTATTGTTTTTTCATTGTTATTGGGATGCATCTGTTTTTCCACGTCGATAATTGAGAACCATGAAGGCCGCTCGCTAGCTATGAGATAATAAAGGTCGTCTTCATTCCAAGTGACTTAATCATTTACTATGATATCTTCTGGCAGCGTCCAAGATGTGACAATGGCAACGATGTCTGCAACTTCCCCTTCTAATTCTGTCCATGACGTGTTTTTAGCTTCGTCGTTGCCTGTAATTAATGCCCAAGCTAATCGTATAGTAGTATCAGCTCTGCCTCTCAGTAGAGGTACGTCTCTACGGTCAAGTTTAAAACCCATCACATCGATGTTTAAGCTTCCATCGAGTTCAGTATAAAACTGTGGGTTAAAGCTATATAGAAATGCATGTTGTTTCTTCTAGTAGAGCGCTCGCTGAGTAAGTCTGTCGATCTATCGATTTATTGGCCATAAAATTACGAGAAGATTGATCTAGCTAGCTAAATTTTAGCGCACACGATAATCCCATCCTTCGTTTGATATAACGTGATTTAATCGAACAGTAAGTGAATAAGATTGCTTCTCCATCTCCTTTCATTTGCATAGCTAGCTCACTGCATCTCCCCGCGTATTATCTCGTGATGGCTTTTACTTGGGTTGTTCCGCGAAGCGAATGCTTGCGCGCATGTCCTCTTGTACTTCGTCGCCAAGGAGGACTGCTTTTCTGAATGGTTCTCGAGGGTGACTTTGAATTAGGACCTTAACATCCAGTTGCAATAATCGTTTGATGGATTCAATGTAGATCTTCTTGTCCATCCTGATGTAATTAACTGCTTCTCCGCAGAGCGTATCTCCCGTAATGAGAATCTTATCGTCTTTTTGGTAGAGGCATATGTTGCCGGGGGTGTGCCCTGGAGAATGTATAACCTCGAACTGTCGATCACCCAATTCAATGGATTGACCATCTTTAAGTTTAATATCCGCTCCACCTACAGCTTCAGCATCTAACTCATGAATCGCAATTTTTGCCTTCGTCTTCTCTTTGATTACCTTGTTTCCACCGACGTGGTCTCCATCTCTATGCGTGTTAACCAGAATGTTAATCTCGTCAGGTGTACGACCTAATTCTCTGAGTAGGGGAAACAAATAGTCAGACGCTGTTATCTCGAAACCAGAATCAACTATCCCTATCTTCTCTTTTCCAAGGACAATGGCGATTCCGACGAAGCTGCCTTCTCGATGGACATATTTGAGGATGTAGAGATCCTCAGCAATCTTTTCAACATTTTCCATATTCAACACCTAATAGACAATTTATGCTTCCTTGAAGAGATAAAGATTAGTATTAAACACCTAAGCGCTGAAGCACTTCGATCGATTAGTGAAGCCTATTATGAGTGTTCAGTGCGTGCTCTCTGCTCACTTCCCTAATTCTCTGAGTTACAAACCTAACAGCTCATCCATATGCTATCTGCTCCCAGGTCAATAGCGGAGTCAATGCAATGTTATCCAATATTGTTGGTGGTGTTCTAAGCGTCAAATGGTTATCTGAAAACTCGCACTCACCAAAATATGTTCTGGCCTTACATTTTATATTCTCTTTAGTACGCTAAGAGAAGAGGATTGGCTGGCACTTGACTGAGAAGAGAAATAGTGGTTTTCTTTTCGCGCTCTCACTCTACATACCTGGGTTTTTCATAAATCTTGGTTATGGAATTGTATCACCCATTTTGCCTTTATACGCTCAATCATTCAATATTCCTTATGTCCTTGTCGCCATGATCATAACGTCGAATGCCATCGGTAGGCTTTGTTCAGACATTCCGCTAGGTGTTATCTGTGACCGCGTTGGTAGACGACCATTAAGCATTTTAGGTCCTTTGCTTGCCACAATTTCTGCAATCCTCTCAGGTCTTGCACAGAATTTCTATGAGCTTCTTGCTTATAGGTTGGTGATGGGTGTTGGAATGTCTATGTGGATGATCGCGGCTATGGCTAGGATAGCTGACAATGCCAGTCCTTCTATGCGCGGAAAGATAACAAGTACATATCAAGCGGCAAATATGATAGGGACTACAGCGGGGCCGGCTGTAGGAGGGTTCATCGCCCAATTGTCGAATAGTTATAGAGCTCCTTTCTTTTTCTACGCTGCATCCACTCTTGCATCAATGGTCACAGCTCTAATTTTGGTTCGAGAGTCTGCGCCTTCCCAAAGGCAATATAGTAAATTGTCTATTCAAGCCAATTTTAGGAAGTTTTTGAAGTTTCTTAATTTTCCTATTCTTATGGCCACTTTCATGATTTTAACGAATCATATCCGTTTTTCAGCTTGGAACACTCTGCTCCCTCTCTATGGAGGCGATGTTCTTAATCTAAACTCAGGAGAAATCGGTCTCATCATGAGTACTTTAACATTAACTCAATTTTTGATATTGACACCAGCTGGATACGTGATAGACAAATATGGAAGAAAGATTGCCCTCATACCATCATTCATTATAGCTGCAGTCTCGTTTGTTATCTTGCCGTTTTCAAAAGATTTTTTCAGTGCAACTCTTGTGGCAGCCTTTCTAGGCGTCGCTAGTGGATTAGGCGGAGCAACTTGGGCGCTGGCTACAGATCTTTCACCAGAAGAGTCAAGAGGTTCATTTATGGGATTCTGGCACACCTTTGGAGATATTGGAACCTCTACTGGCCCAATTATTCTTGGATTCATAGCGGACTCCTATGGGTTTTCACCGGCTTTCTATGTGGTAGCGGGCTTAATGTTCGTAACAGCTGCAACTACACAGTTCTTCGTGAAGGAAACCTTAGACGAACAGTCGATCCATCATAGCATAATTTAGAGGTTATTCTTTATCGTGGATTTGATATGGAACAGCAAATTCGAGGAAGATTAAATAGCATCTGCCTTAACTTTCTATCAAATTTCTTCACTCACCATCTATCCCACGCTTTCTCAAAACAAAAAACAAACATGCAAAAGTTAGAATAAGATATGCGCGATTGGGTAAAGTTTTTTTCCAGGAAAGAGTATTACAAACTTTGGTAATCGTGTATTGTTTGATGTGGGCGCGAGAGAATATCTTGTGAAAATGAAAGAGGAATTCTTTCCGCAATTAATAGAGAACTTAAAGACTATAGCAGATTGTCTAGAGACAAGTTCTGGATCTAGAGGTTGTAGCACGGTCTTGGAGAACAAGCTGAGCCCCACTCTACTCTGGCAGTTTAGAATACGCTTCCCGAAACCCTACAAGAAACTGCAAGATCTGAAAAAGAAGTTTAGAGAATATGATGATAAAGCAGCCAGTCTCTCAACAGACGAGGAGAAGACCAAGATGGAGGATGAGTTAGCTGATAAGAGATTAGCCCTTAGAGGAGAAGCGATGGACTTAATCAAGGAAATTGAACCTCTAATCAACCTAAAGAAGCTTCCTCCGAAAATTCTCGCGTGGGTGAACAGAGCTTAAGAAGTGATATTAACTATTAGCATGCGATAGGTAAACTCTCTAACGCACTTTCTCTTTATGATACAGATTTAGCTTTCATTAATTACAAATTAGGAATAGCTAGATGTTAGCATAGTTAAATAGACACTAAAACTTGCAGTGATGTAAAATGGTATTTGGGATTAAGAGGAAGTCTTTATGTTGCATATTATTTCTGGCTGTAATCTCTATGAGTGTATCATTAAATATCACGTTTGTAGAAGCTGCAACTGCTTCCTACTTGATAGATCTGGAAGATTTTCGCTGGAACAAATTTTCTTTGAAAGTACTCGTCGACATGAATGAATGGAGCACTTACAATTATGCTACAGCAGTACATGGGGCTCTTGACAGTTGGGTAAAGGGCATTTGGAATTATACACGCACATACAACAACATGACACCAACATTCAACTTTCTTTTTTATGTAAGTAACGTGAATTCCACAGGAAGCTATGATATTATCATATCGTTTTCTCAAAATGAATTCTCCCAAAATGCAGTTGGCTTGACATCTTACAGATGGGAAAGTAAATCACACTTGCCGATAACTCCCATTATGATAAACATAACAACATACTCTGTGACTGCTGATAATCTGTTCATAAAAAACGTTGCAATGCATGAGCTAGGACATGCCTTAGGTCTGGGACATGCATATTCCCAAGATACCACAAATGGTCCAGAACTAATGTATTCTACCTCGACTATGAAAGAGGCAGTTTACCCATCAACTCTCGATGTATACGGACTAACAATGTTGTATAATGGCCTTTTTAGCCAGACAATACAATTGCCATTGAAAGTTCCCTATGTGATGTTGGCAGAAGGCAATATTCCTTCTCAAGATCAAACATTTCCTAAGGATATTCTTTATTTAATAACAAATAAGCTGGAAGTTTTTTTCACCAATCCACAAGAGGCTCTTTATCAGCCTATTATTCTACTCGTTCCAAGCATGTTATTGATGATCATAGCCTTAATCTTTGGACTGCTACTCCGCTCAGGAAGTAAAGCAACCCTGGCATCCATAACCATTTTAATCTTTGCAAACTACATTGCACTAATTGGCAGTAATCTAACATCATTAGGATTGATAATCATACTTCTATCCCCTTCAATCTTAATTGGAGCTTCTATTGGAGGATTTATTAGCTATAAAATTACGAGAAGATCGATCGATAGCTAAGATTCATCTAGTAACGCAATGGCTCCTCTTCAGTATAATTCCTGATTTCGTCAAGGAACTCGCTCTTGTGTTCATCCCAAGTGTAAATTATGAGGTCCTCCCTAGCACGAGTGATAGTAACGTAAAACAGTCTTCGTTCTTCTTCTTTATTCGAAACGCTTGGAAAATCGTCTCTTACTGGTTCATAGATAGAGGGGTCTTCGATCTTGCAGGGAAATCCGTAGGTGTCCTGTATGCAGTTTAGAAGAAAAACCACTCTCGCTTCTTTACCTTTACTTTTATGGACGGTCATCATCCTTATTTGGTTCCTATCTGCAAATTCATTCTCATATGCTATGCTAATTCCTCTTTGTTTCGCAAAACCTTTGAAATTCTCGTAGAACCAAGGAAATATCCTCTTGGCATTGAACCTGCACAACACCAATATATCTTCCGGCCTATAGTCATTTAATAAATACGATTCAATACGATTTAGGCAATCTTCAGCCATCTGCTGGTAATACTGCGATCTATAGTCTGACTTATGCAGAATATCGAGCACTTTTATTGGCTTGGTATCTTGTCTGAATGCTTCAGTTACTTTCGATATTTGGTTTTCGCCATTATTCTTTATGAGCTCCGCACCGGCGTTGACGATAGTCTTGATACTTCGGTAATTCGTTGAGACTCTTGTTATCTCTGGACTCTCGAAGTATTTCTCGAAATTGACAAAGAATTTAAGATTGGAACCAGCAAAACCCATTATGCTTTGCCAGTCGTCTCCTACACAAAAGAGCCTGCAACCTGGATTCGTATCTAACAGACTCTTGATCAGTCTGAATCGTTGTGCACTGATGTCCTGATACTCGTCTATCAATATATGGTCATAACGTTTTGAATAGAGATCTTTCTTTTTGTCCAATTCAAGAATAGCTCTGTTTATCATATCTTCAAAATCGATTCTCATTTCTTTTGCCAAATAGTCCTCATAATCGTAATAGATCTTGTTTGCGAGTCTGGCGAAGGTTAATTGCTTTTTTGACCAGTTACCAAGTAGATCTTCTTCAATGGTCTTTGGCGTCTTCCCGTAAATCTTTGCATTCGTAATAAAATTCATGATCTGATTAATGATAGGATCTTCTTGTGGTCGCCATACCGTTTCAAGAATCTCGTCATACGTTTTATCTTTGAATTGGTAATCCTTTCCATATTTAAGTTCTAGCTTGTCAATGACGCGATTTCTAAGTAACTCTAAGAATCCTTCAGGTTTATCAATATCATATTCATAAGCATAGGTCTCCACAAGCAACTTGTTTCTCTCTTTAAACCACTTCTTCTTACGTTCCATGTTTCTTCTATAGTCTTCACTTGTTTGCTGGAACCATGAAGGTACTTCGCCGTCCTTGTTTAATGCCCAGTGTTCAATGTATAAATCAAAATTAGGTAACTGAAAATCGGGTATGAAATCATTGACCACAGGTTCATAATCGATTCTTATTGAGTCATCATTCAATGTGTGAGTTAAGAAGAAATTCAGAATATCTCGTTCAGCCTTACTTTTTACCTTCTTGCGATTTAAAGAGATGTAAGGCGATTCAATTAGGTACTCAAACATATCATATTGATGCTTTTCTTCATCTTTGATGTCGAAGAAGACATTCAAATACTGTAGTAACATTTCATAATAATTCGGATCAGCAAGATTTGTTTGATAGATTCCTCTTATGATCTCTTTCTTCTTATTTTCATCAAGAATGTCTATGTTTCCTATTTTTCGCCCATATGCCTCTTCGAGGATATCTTTTCCCAACTTATGAAATGTTTTGACATCAATATCTTGTAGATTATACTGTTTTTGTAACCGTTCGACGATTTGGTGTTGTGCCTTGTTTTGATATGCAAGAGCCAGAATTCTGTTAGGCTCAACTTTATCAGGTTGCCTTTCAATTAGATAGGCAATTCTAGTGATTAAGATCTCAGTTTTGCCAGATCCCGCCCCTGCGATGACCAGATTGTGTAAATCATCTTTTATTACAGCTTCCCTCTGCTCTCCATCAAGAACAATTTCCTCCTTCTTAAAGAGATAATCATAATCCGCTTTTCGTTTTTGAATGAAGTGTTCGTTGTAGTCTAGGAGTGTCTGATGAAATCTGTTCACCTTCTCTATTTCTTGAAGAATGAAACTTTCGTCTAGGATTCTGTTTTTCTTTAAGAGTTGTAGTGATTCGTCATAGTTCCTGAATCTTGAAGTATGTTGCTCTTTGAGATCATGAGTTAAGTATATTTCACTATTCTTGACTGTTTCATGAATCTCGATTATTGCCTCGGATTCTCTTTCAATCTCTTCTCGAATTTTTTCAATCAACGATTGTTTTTTATTCAGGAGTTTCTTCGATCTAGAATCAATGCTTCTCCAAAAGAAACCAATAATGATGAGTTTTAGGATTGAACGTAAGAAAACTAGTTGTTTTATCTTTTCAGCTTCTATGTTGGTTTTCTGATATCGTTCGATAAGTTTGTTAAGATAGATTCTTTCCATGAGATGCTCATTCAACCGCATGCAATTAGTCTGGCATTAGATTGCTTGTTGAATAACCTTAAAGAATTTGTGAAGGACATCTGATGGAAAGATTATAACGTAACTAGAAAACTCTCAATCTATCGAATTGTTGGCAGAAAACTAGAACTGAACGCACATGCTATTATACCCCTAGACTGATGTGGTAGGAGCTTTCCTATCCGGATCCGATCGTAGGATAGCTCTGAGTGAGATCAATAGTTCAGGTGCTTGCATGCTGCTTAGGTCATCCCTGTTGTGTTCAAGCCAATCGGCAATCTTCTTTGAAACATTCTTATTTACGCCTCTTTCAGCTAAGTATGTTGCTTGGGCAGTGATAGTATCAGTCTTTTCTTCAGACGAATCTGAAGGTTTAAGATTGGTTGAGAAGTTGTGTAATAGTGGCTTATCTAGAATTAGTTCTTTTCCAAGGGTGATCCTACCATATTTGCACTTTCCTTTGATCTTAGTTTCTACCAACGCACCCTGGAGATTATACTTCTCCATATGCTTTTTTATGATAGGTAGATGCTTCGCCTCATCGAAGTTCTTTGTTTCGTATGTTATGGAGTACATGGACCTCGCCGGTTCTACGTGGATGAAGTCTCCTGAGCCTCTTACAGCGTCAATAAGGTAGAATCCCTTATCCTTGGCTGGCGTGAACTTTTCCGCACAAGTGTCCAGATTCAGGTTCACCTGTTCACCCTGGTCGAATGCCCAGTACTCTGGAGAGCCCGGGTTGAATAGCCCCTTCTCTTCGTATCTTACATGCCAATGTCCCATCAAAATATAGTCAAATCCAAGACCTTTGAGGAAGCTCCTTGAAACCTCAACCTGATTCTCAGGGACACCCGGAAAGTCAAGAAGCTGATGGAAAACTCCTATCCTGGTCTTCGCTGCAGACGTCACACTGTTGACGCAGCCTTCTATTTCTTTTGTAGCATTAAAACCCAAGTATCCTATTCCAATGAAACAGAGGTCACCTATTTCATAACAGGGTTTCTCAGGATTCAGGTAGACTATTTTGGTGACGTCCTGAAGCAGATGCAGAATATCGCCGCCGAACTTGTCGAAGAAGATCTGGGGTGAATCATGGTTTCCCCTAATCAGGATTAGGGGGCAGTCCAGGATGGATATCTCCTTCAGGAATCGCCTGATGACTCCTGGGTGGGGCATGTATCTTTCGAAGAGGTCTCCGGCTATTACGAAGGCGTCGGGCTTGAGCTCAGCGACTTTCCTCGTCACTTTGGAGAAGGTGTCTATATAGTCGTGCCATCGTTGCTGGCGGTTGAACTGGCGGTAATCAAGATGGAAATCTGATGCTAAAGCGATCTTCATTGTTGTTTCACCTTAGACTTCGGTGGGAAACTCGAATTTCTTCACGTCCCTTTTCTCCACGTCATCCTTCCAGGTGGCCTCGAAATCGACGTTTCTCCCGCCATGCTTGGTTGTCCTGTCTGATCTCGTTTTGAATTTGATTGAGACTGGAAACGCTTCTCCCATGACGAGTGCTTCGCCTCTCTCGAAGCGCGGGAGTTCATTAAGAATATCCTCTGTCACGTTCTCTGCGCTCTCTTTTATGCTATTCAAGTCGGTTGGATTCTTTACCTTCATAACGATGTTTGTGACGCACTGGCTTAGGACGGTTGAATCAAGCCTATTCGGTCTCTGAGACACGATTACTAGACAGATGCCGAATTTCCTACCCTCTGCAGCTAGTGTACGCATCACCGAACTACTTGAAGCATGTCCTTCAGAGGGGGCGAATCTATGAGCCTCCTCAACCACAAGAACCAGCGGTGACACCTCATTCCTCCGCCTGGACTCGAAGATTCTTTGGAGGATACTTGTGACGACGAACTGTTGAATCCGCTCCTTAACACCCGACATCGCTACAACCGTCACCAGATTTGCTGCCACCATCTCCCCCACTGGTGGCTCTCTCGTCCCTATCATTCCTGTGTTAGCCAAGTTTTGGATGTAGTTCCTAGCCCACATTGCCGCTGCTCTCTCAGATGGCTGACCATTCCTAGCTCTTGTATCTAGTGCGTCTAGTATATCCTGAATCGTGTATTGTGGCTTGCCCTCACGAATCTCCTGTATAACTGTCTCTAGAATGCTGGCTGAGCCTGGTCCCATGCCAGTGAAGTGCTGAAACTCGTCAGCAGTTATTTCTTTGACGTCAAGAGTGTATGTCGTTAGCCCTGCCTCTTTGCCAACGCTGTAGAGCATCCTACGATTCTCCTTGGGGAGGGTCTGAGCCAGGGGGATATACTCATCGTGCGGGTCGATTATGAGGATAGCAGCTTTGTTTCGAGCTAGCTCCTCGCAGAGGAGGCCTAGTAGGTAGGACTTTCCAGATCCAGTCATGCCTATGATGCTGAGGTGCCTCTGAAGCAGTGCATTCACTGGCAGAGTAACCCTATTTCCATCTACCGTTCTCCCGACGTTGATGGAGCCCTTGTCATAGATCATCTTCACTTCATTCGTCTTCAGTGATCTGACTTCTGAAGACTTGTCAGCAACGAAGCTGATTGGATTGCCGAAGATGCTTGGTC
>JAUPKU010000093.1 GCA_030837285.1 Thermoproteota archaeon
AGGAATCTCAAGTCTACTCGCAATTACCTCAAAGTTTCCAGGGGCTAACTTCCTTCTCATTAACAATAATCTCCAAAGTTATGTATTGATTATCTATCACTCATACACTTTTTCATAGCTCGTTTCGACTTTTCAAATAAATGGAATCATTACTCTCTAATGCATACTCAATCTACAACTGTTCGTTCAGATCTGTTTATGTCCTAGTCGGATTTGCGGATGAGCTTGCCCTTTTCACTTCTCGTATCAACTTTATGCTGATTTATTGTCTCAGTTTCCCATCTTGGCCTCCCGACCAGCTTAAAGGATGTGTCGAAATCTCGACGACGTCACCCCAATTGAATCCCCACAGGACCCAATTCTCCTTTGATCTCGGCTGCAGAAAGTTCACGGAAGCTCCACTTGGCCCGTAGATTACTGTTGGCATATTAATTATTTAATATGGTAACCATGCAAGTTCTTAAGAACTTGTGATTGTAAGCATACAACAACAAGTATACAATTATCCCCTTTTCGCTCGATTAGGCGAAGGTGGTAGCAAGAACGCGCGTTTATGATAATTTAGGGTTGAGGAAGAAATTAGAGTAAAAACTTCAATCTATTTTTGGGCCTATGTGAGATACTTCGTTGTATGCAACTTTAATAAAATAATGTTATGTTCAATATGGAGATGTGTGGTTGTAATATTATAATCACAATTCAGAAGCTCGCTTTCTGTCCCCAGTTACATAGTATGGTGTGGACAATTTATTTATTCTAAATTCGAATTTAAATGGGTGTTGTTGTAGTTCGTTAGGAACACATACTTATTTCGCTGGCAGAGGTATTTGGGTATCAGAGGAGAGTTGTTGTTTATTTGAAATTAAACGTTTTAAGGAATCTTTCAAAAGATGAGGCATTCTATTTTTACGCTTCGGAATGGAATTATCTTAGAATAAATGCAACTTCTCTGGAAGATTTCAGGGATAAGCTGAAAGGAATTAGCGTTGAGTCTGTTAATTTTCATCTTAGCAGAGGGGACTTTGAAAAATGGATTGATGGAACTCTGGGAGACAAGATGCTAGCTAAACAAGTAGCAGAATTACGCGCCAGAAACCTTCAAGGAGCCGAAGCTCGTACCGAATTATACAATATTATCACAATGAGAATTAAGACGCTAAAGAAATGATGTATCAGTGAAAAGCGTAATCGATTCGATTTACAAATACTCTCCATTGTAATTAACTTGCTCTAACCGAATTCATACTTAGGTTTAGGTTTTTTTACAATATTATTAAAAACAGTCTAAAAAACATTAAAAATCCTTTTTTAAAACTTGCGTCAAGAATTAGTGCACCTTCTCATCAACCCATTACACAGGAAAACATTACAAGACTGTTTAGAGATCTTTACAGACTGCTTAGAAACAGATACAACGTTTCCGTGATAAGAGGGGAAAACTAAAATTTAATCCCTCGAATACTTTTACTAACATTCTCTTATGCTCTCTTTCTTTTTCCCTTATCTCAGCCACATATACGTATGCTTCTAAAAATAAATGTAAGCAGTAATATTGTTAATAGTTGAAAATAATTAGTTTAATTCAATTATAAAATTTTTGTCATATTTTCCTTTTCAAAAACCGATTTAAGAACCGGACTACACGTATTTTCTGTGAGAATAAACAATGTTTGAACTTGACGAACAGATTGAGAATGTTGTTTTCCAAGCATTAGCGCATCCGATGAGACGCATCATACTCAAAATCATAGCTTCCAAGCCTGAAGGCGTATCCTATTCGGAGCTGATCACGGAGTTGAGTCTTTCAACAGGGAAACTCAATTATCACCTTGAACAACTTGGAGGGATGATAGGAAAGAATGATGATCGCCGTTACATCTTGACACCTTTCGGGAGGAAGGCGTTTAATCAGTTGAATTTGATAAAGCAGGAGAGGTCTTCCGAAGATGAGAAATATGTTAAGATTGCAGAAGCGTCGCAGAAATCAAGCCTGCAGCCAGTTTTGAGATCGTTTTTGCTTGTTGGTATAGCCTTTTCAATAATGATTCTTCTGATTTGGATCTTCATTACCTATGTTGCCATCACAGAGGGAGCCCCAATCATAGTATACGTTTTGTTACCGATTCTCATCGTTCTAGGTCTTGGCTTACTTGGCTCGTTGATTCTAGCTTTGAAGAGAACACCTGACTGGGTGAGGCGTTTCGAACGCAGGCTTTTAGGTCCAACCTAGACTCTACGTGGCTCAAAGTTTGATATTAACTAAAGCTAATTTAAACCAGCCATCCTAAAAAAGGATTATTAAGAGCTATTATTTATTTGGTTACAAAAACCGATTTTTATCTCTTCATGAACTATTATATGCATGTCTTTAAAGACTTAGAAGGACAGCCACGAAATTTTTAGAAAATTCTGTAAGGTGAAAAAATGGCAAAGATAATTGAATTCATTTCGCTAAGAAAAATATTACTTATTCTAATCTTGTCAGTTGCCATAGTTATAGGATCATGGAAAGCAATTCGGTTATGGTTGATAAATACATCATTGATTAGTGAACAAGAAGTCATGCTAATAGATATAGCATTGATATCTATCATAGGAATTATAATCATAAAAGTTATCTCAAATCTACTAACTAACCACATGATTACACATAGGCACAACGTTGACCTTAGGTTATTATTTCAATTATCCAGTGCTTCGATAATTCTCCTTATAATAATCTCAATATTAGGAGTTAATCTTATTAGTTTTTTCGTGGGAATAGGATTCTTAGGGATCATTTTAGGTTTTGCCACTCAAGCTGTATTAAGTAATTTATTCTCTGGTATTATTCTAGTTGCATTCCGTCCGTTCAACATTGGTGACAGAATAGCACTTGTCAATTGGCAGTATGGTAAGTTCCCACCATCACTTTCTCATGGATGGTTAGAACCAAGTTATAGTGGACTTGTGAGGGAGATAACTGTAATGTATACTAAGATACTGACTGATTCAAACGTTCAAATTACAATTCCTAATGGAGTTGTTACACAGTCTCTTATCATGAATCTTAACTCTAATGTACCGGGTTATGTCGGAACTCAATTTGAGGTTCCGATACAAATAGACCCCGACAAACTGCATAAAAGTATTAATTCACAACTGTCTGGAAATCCAGTCTTTAAGGGGAAAGAAGAAACTTTCGAAATCCTTGAAATATCGCCATCTACATATGTATTGTCGGTTAATTATGAGATTGAGAAAAAAAGCGAAAGAGCGATGAAATCAGCCTTACTCAAGGCTATACGATTAGCAATTATAAGCACTTCATAATGATTAAACTGGTTAATATTTGCTTAAAATTCAGCACACAGGATTTCACTCATCAGACGTAGGAGACTTTAATTTTTTCTTTGGAAGTCGGTTTGAATTTGCTAGTAAGCAAGTCTATAAATAATAGGTTGGCTAATACTTTTTTCCACATTATTGGATTGCGTGTATTTTCAAATTCAGATGTAACTAATAGACAAGACAAGAATTGCGTGATGGGGATTTGGATTGTTCTTCTTGGGGCACATGGTGTGGGCATATGTTTGGGCTGCAGTCTTTGCTGGTAAGCCAAGAGAAAAGATCTTTGTGCCGGCTGTTCTGATGTTGGGAGTGCTGGCTGACGTTGACCTTTTTCTGAGAAGGATTGGCGTGCAGCATCACACGCTAGTTCATTCGCCCATCTTCTGGCTTCTCATCTTCACCCCTTTCTTCATTATGTATCGGCAGAGAGCGCTCCCCTATTTTGCCGCTGTCGTGCAACACTTTTTGTTTGGAGACTTTTTAGTGGGGTCGGTGATGGTCTTGTGGCCGTTCAGCTCATTACTCTTGGGCTTAAACGTTTCCATGTCCTCTCTTCTCGATGTTATTATTGAGACCGTGGGATTAGCCTTGGCTGCCATTGTCAGCTATCACAGTGGTGATTTGAGATTTATTTTATCCGTGGACATTCATAATATGCTGATGATGCTTCCTCTGATGGCATTACTGTCCTCGATGATGTGGTTTTCAGTTGACTGGGCAATAATCCCATTGCTTGGCAATATTTGGTCTCGCAAACTCGTGACAGCCATCGTCTTTGAACATATTGCATTAGCCATCGTCCTCTCCCTATCAACCTTCCAAGGACTACGAGCACTCGCTAAAATCCAGCTTGCGCGTTATACTTGATAGAATCTGATTGAATGTTGTATAGCCAGAGTTCAAAGAAGAGCAGATATTCGTAATTGTCGCTGGAGGCGTTTCTTGAAGCTGGTACGTTAGCGCG
>JAUPKU010000011.1 GCA_030837285.1 Thermoproteota archaeon
TACAAGATTTGCGTGCAAACATTAACTATCAAACCAGATACAGTCTCAAATCTCAAACTCAGTTAAATTAAAAGAGATTTATACCAAAAATAAGTTATGCAGGAGTTATAGATAAATACAATTATTTCTGAATGGTCAATGCTAAAAACAAGGATTTATTATGAATGTATTCTAACAATCTTTGAATTATTATTCAGTAGGAATAGTGGTATGTTCTTGATGACCTTTTATGGAATTCTTAATTGAGTTTTTGGAAGAACCTTAAGTATGTATTCCGTAAGAAAGAAAAATAATTTGTTAATATCTCTGCTTCTTCAAAGTATAAGGAGTACATTCAGAAGTCTAATTAGGATGATTTGCTTGTGAATTGATAAAACAGAACTTTTATTTGAGTGGCTACTAATTCGTTGTGAGAGGATGCAATACAAAGATGGTGCCTAAAGAATTCTTCGTGACAAGTGGACAAGGAGCCAATCCCACCTCCGAATTGAATGCCTTCGATGAGGCTCTTAAGAAAGCGGGGATAGCTCATTGTAATATTGTCCAAGTTACTTCAATCCTTCCGAAGGGGTGCATCCAAAGAAAGCGGATAGATATTCCCAATGGCGCTATAACCTATGCGGTTATTGCTAGGATGGATGGAACAGAGGGACAGAATATCGGTGCTGCCATCGCTTGGAGTTGGGCTAAGAACGGTGAAAGCGGGATTGTAGCTGAAACACATGGATTCATGGAAAAAGATGCCTTATTAGAGATCGCGGAATGGAAGATTCAGGAGATGGCTAAGGTCAGAGACATGGACATAGGCGAAATTTTCTATAAGTTTGAGACCATGAGAATTCCTATGGATAATTATGGTTGCACAATAGCAGCTCTAGTCTTCTCTCCATTATAATAACGGCATGTTTAAATGGTGTCTTCGAAAAATGGAATAATAATTAATCTTAGTGAGAAGTCAAACGGGAGTTCAGAAATTATTTTATGGAATCAAAGCTAAATGTAAAGATTCTACGTAACGCTCAAGTACCACTATATCATTTCACTGACTACTTTAAAGGCTTCGAGAAGGTTGATGCTATAAGGCGTTTATTCGGAGAAAAAACTGAGCGTGTACTTGAAGATCTTAGAATTGAATTCAGTGGAAGAAGAGGTTATATGGGTGTAAGCAATGTGGATGGTCATCTAAACGTCAGTGCTGAGTATCTGAACAAGGGAGATATCCTCGATATCTATTTGGACATCATTCATGAGTTGACGCATGTAAGACAGTTTATGGAAGGTGCTGAACTGTTCGACAATCGATATAACTATGTGAGCAGGCCTACAGAGATAGAAGCCTTCCGCAATGCGGTTGAAGAGGCTAGGCGATTAGGTTTGAGTAACTCTAGGATCTGCGAATATCTGAAGACCGAGTGGATGACCGATGAAGACTTCTTATTCTTGGCGAAAACCCTCAATGTCAAATGCGAATCAGTGCCCGGTTGAGTATTTCCTTCCAAACTAAGTCTCTTTCTAGACTAGATTAATATATGATGATGTCTGTCACAGATTTATCTGAGAATATTGTGTTTATTTCATTATTAAGTTTTGAAAAATGATAGTGTATTCTATGTCTTATAAAGATCGAAGTATCCACCGGGTATCAGTTGGCTATGGGACACTTGAGGTACTCGGTCCTGAGCACGAGTTCTCAGTTATTGACGAAGATCTTAAGCCTCTTCCAATTGTTGATAAGATTATAAAACAGCTATCTGGGCGTATCAATAACAACTTTTCATTCTCTGACTTTGCTTTGGGAAAAGAACTTCAGAAACATGTTTTAGAATTGAAGGCGGTCATTCCCTTCAAATCACCTATAGATTTCGAGGAAGCCATGTATAAAGCAATTCTTAAAGTCTCTGATATTCTTGAGAGTAATGACGCTTTTCTCTTGGGGTTGGGGATGCACCCAACACTTAGTCTAGATGAGGCTCAAATATGGAATCATCGAGACAGGCAGATATATCGGGCATTTGATATGATATTTAATCTGAGACAGCATGGCTGGTTGAATATACAGAGTTTCCAAATCAATATATCTTACAGAAATGAAGCTGATGCAGTACAACTTTATAATCTCATTGTAGGGATTCTACCTTATCTTCCAGCAATTTCTGCAGCATCACCCATTTACGAGTCAAGATTTGGTGAATATGTTGACAATCGTCTACATTTCTATAGTACTAATCAAGTAGCGATTCCGTCTATAGTGGGTGATATAATACCAGAGCAAATATCTTCATTTGAAGAATATCGAAACCTGACCATAAGAAGATATTCAAGAGACTTGACCCAGATCCATGCTCCAAGTTTTCTTATAGACAAAGAATGGATTAATTCCAGAGGGGCTATAATACGCTTTGACAGAAAAGCCATTGAAATCAGAGTCTTGGATGAGCAAGAATGCATAAAATCTGATGCAGCCCTCAGTTGCTTCGTCAGAGCCTTACTAAGAGGTCTTATTCGATCTGATGACATTGCTTCAAATGTAAGTAGTATTCCACATTCTGTACTTGTTAAAGATTTTAATTCTATTATTAAAAATGGTTTAAACGCAGAAACAGAGAATGGATTCCCTACTGCCCGGGATGTCTGTCGATATCTTTTCGGTATTGCCTTTGAAAATGCTTCTGAAGAAGAGAAAAAATATCTTCCATTAGTCAATAATAGGATTGAGAACGGGAGTCTCTCAGAAATAGTGTCGAAGAATGTACGTCATAGAGCACAGAAGGTCGATTTTGAAGAAGCCATAATCAGCGTCTATTCTAAATTGGCTGAGAACCTCAGAATGAACAAGGTTTACAGTGGATAATCTTATCTTATCCTTCGCTCTCGAGTTGCTCTCCTTTCTATGAAAGATTTTTTAGTAAATGTGGTTTTGATATTATTGCTAGATGCTATTGGGAGCTTGATGGTGTAGATTTTGTCTGATAAGATTGTGAAGAAGATGAATATGCTTCATATTGAAGGCTTTAACTGTTCAGAATCAGTTTTGTTGGCAATCGTTAGTGAGTGGGGAATATCCAGTGAGTTGATACCTCGTCTTGCAACGGGATTTGGAGGTGGAATGGGTAGGCAAGGTTATGTGTGTGGGGCTTTAGCTGGTGGTATAATGGCTATTGGTATTAGATACGGTCGTGATAAGGGTTCAGATGTACTTGCAAGGGATAAATCCTATGCTACTGTTCGGGAATTATTTAGCAGATTCAGGACAGAGTTTCGGACTATTGAATGTAGTGAGCTGACGGGATGTGATCTTACCACTCCTGAAGGCGTCGCGAAGCATAATCTAGCTTATCAAGATACATGTGCAAAGTACATAGCTAGAGTTGTGGAGTTAGTTCTGGAATTAACGAATCAATAAATCATCATATTAGTTGAGATAGTGCACTGGCTTGTTTTTGGATTGTTTTTCTTGTTTTTTACTGATGTGTTATGCAATTGATTTCTCCCAAATTTATTACCAATTTATTATCTCTCTATGAAAAGGACGCGTTAGCCACTTTGGCTAGAGCTTGCACACAGAACTTGAATTTAAAGAAAATCGATGTGCTAGGTTAGGCTGTTTGGGTGGTTATGGAGTCACTGTATACTTGTTGATATACAGGAGTCTTGGGGATGAAATCTTTGTTTTCGGGTTATTTTCTTGTTTAAGGCTGTATTCTTGTTTTTCGATAGAGTGGAACGGTGTAGGATGGACTAAAATTGAATAGGGCAGAATGGAGTAAAAAGGATTGAAATGGACTATTCTAATGTGTTGTGGTATAGCGTTGAGAGATTTGGAGAAAGAGGGTTGACGTCTTCAGATTTTAAGATGCACCTTAGTTATCTTGTTTCCGATGTTATCCAGCGTATTATTTCCTTTGGGTTATCGCAGTTTACCTCAATTCTTATCGGCCCTAGGGGGGATTCATCTTCAGTTTCACAGAAAGAAACACGTTTCATGTACGCTGCTTGCTTGTTCAAGAAGAAGAAAAGACTGTTATCTCTCAGTCCCTTTAACATGAGTCTCTTAGATGCATTAAAAATTCTCTCCTTTTTAATTAAGTCCTTTAAAATAGACAAGCACTCTATTCCTTCAATCTTGGCAACCAATGATTCTCCACAATGTTGTGGAATCGATTCTAGAATTGCTTGTTGAAAGATATTTTGAACTGCCTCTATCACCTTTTTCTCATCTTCTGTAGGATTAACTTCCGCTTTAATAGTGATAATCACGTTATTCATTTTGAACTTCCTTCAAGAATTTCCTAACATTCTTTTTTAGTTGAGGTAAAGTCCCATTATTTACAATTACGTAATCTGCCATTGCCGCTGCCGAGCCAATACCGACACCTAATTCTCGGTAATCTCTCTCAACAAAAATCTGCCAACTCTGAGGATCATCACTTCTCCTCCGATTTGAAACCCTCTGATATCTGACTTCAGGAGGCGAGTGAATGTAGAGAACTTTGAATTTTGGGAAGCTCTTCCTAAACTCTTCCACTTCCATCAGGCTTCTTATCCCATCTACTACTACGCCCCTAGTTTTTGCTTCTCTTATCTTTGGAATACATCTTTTAGCCACAACCTCCGGTCCCTCATCTAACCTGATTCTAATCATAATCTTTCCAATATTTTCAGGCGTAGGTTCCAAGTCTCTTTTAACAGCTTCACTTCTTATCGCGTCACCCATTATTATAACTGAAAATCCCATTTCCTCTGCTATCGTATCAAAGGCACTCTTGCCAGATCCGGGCATGCCAACAACTCCGATAACATGTTTTTCATTTATCAACAATGACTCTCTCCAGGCCGTTCTGTCTAGTCCTAATGTATACTTCCCTCAATCCTCCTCTGATTGCTGATTGTGCGAGTTCAAGGAGTCTTTCTCTTGTTGGTGATTTCAACCTTCTCAATCGCTCATCCAACACTTCCTCGAAGGGAAAGTATTCTTGGATAATGTAGAAATCTGCTGTTTCTACGGATTTCGCTATCTCCCTAATTGACTCATTATCATCTATAATGGTTGGAACTATTGTGGTTCTGGTTTCTAATTGGATACTTCTGTCTTTACAAAGTCTGATGACTTCTCTAATATTATCTAAAATATCTTCGCTTATATTCAAGCCAGCGACTTGACTGTATACCTTAGATCTTAGAGGCGCTTTAACATCCAAGGCAACGTAATCCAGTAGATGTCTCTTAGATAGTTCTTCTACCAATATCGAATTGCTCCCGTTTGTGTTCAAGAAAATCTTAAACTCTTTCTTTTTAGCCCAATCGCATAATTCTATAACTGCATCAGACTGCAAGCCGGGTTCTCCACCTGTAAATCCCAAGGCATCGACAAATTCTCGGTTAGCATAGAGCCTTTCTTCAATTAGACTCATGTTGACGTCTCCACCCGAGTCCATTGATAGTAAATTGGAGTTTGAACAGAATGGGCAGCGGAAATTGCATCCTGCGCAGAAAACCATGAAAACGGTATGTCTCCTCCAGTCTACAGTTGAAAGGTCCAATATCGTTCCAATTCTAATTGTCCTCAAGTCAATGAATCCTCATTAAAAAGGTAATTAATGTTTAATCATAGATTAGTTGAAAAATAATACTTCTCAGCTATATTTATACTACCAATTCTTGAATATTTTCCATCATATTCCTTAAATAACTAAAAAAATGCGGTCTTCCTAAAAGTCAGATGTAAAACTAATATCTATTTTCCTGCTTTCTTTGAAGCATAAATCTTATACGGGAGTTTTCTAGAATGTTTGTAAAAAATAAAATTTTAGGTTGAGAAGAGGCTCTTAACAGTTTGGGAAAACTAATAGAACATCAGATAATAGCTAAGTTCTATGGTTGCAAAGCGGATTTGATGGATTCTGAAAGCCTTCTTAATACTGTGATTCAGGCAATAAATATCTCAGGAATGCATCTATGCGGGTCTCCGCAAGTTACTACTATCGATGACGATGAGTATGGGGGCGTCTCTATCCTTGCTCTAATAACTGAATCCCATGTGGCTCTTCACACCTGGCCAAAATTCGGACATACATGGGTTGACATTGCAACTTGCGGAAGTGGGATTCCTGAGAAAGGTTTGGACGTAATTAGACAATTCCTAATGGCCAACAATGAGAAGATTGAGTACAACTCGATAGACAATGTGAGTTTATCTTCAAAGTAGAAAATTCTCAATTATACTCTATGATGAAAGTACCTTACTGGTTGAAATGAACTTAAAGATTTTCTTTCTTGGTTCTTTGTTTTGGTTTACATTCTTTTCTTCTCTAAGAAGGCTAAGATATTGAATATGATGTGTGCGGCTTGTAGAGCGGTTATTCCATAATCGTAGTGAGGCGTCACTTCGACCACATCAAAGCCAATTAATTCATGTTCACAGGCAGCCTGTACTAGATCAAGAAGAACTGTCGGCGACAGCCCTTCTGGAACAGGATTTCCAACAGCAGGCGCATACGAGGGGTCGAGAACATCGACATCTATCGTTAAATAGAATCTATTGAACTTTGAGAGAAAGTCATGAATTCTTCCTGTGAGTTCAGTGCGGTTATTTCTCATAGCTTCTGGGGCAGTTATGTATTCGACATTCGCTTTCTCCGCGAACGCCACTTCTTCATTACAGATTGCGCGTATACCTATTTCCATAATTCTATCAGACCCTATGAATTCAGCAATTCTTCTCATGAAAGTGGCGTGGGAAAGTCTTCTTCCCAAATACTCATCTCTCATGTCCAAATGGGCATCGAAACTCAGAATTGCCACATCCTTAAGCGACTTAACGCAACCATATGTTATGGTGTGCTCCCCACCAAGACTTACTAGTATCTTTTTAGAAGCCAAGACTTCGCCTACAACATGTTGGAGTCGATCAAGACTCTCTTCAATGGTTCCATTGAGGATCATATCACCAACATCAAAGACTTCCGCGTCCTCAACATCCTTTCTCGTCCTCAAAGAGTAGGATTCGAGATTTTGTGAAGCCTCCCTTATCGCCAAAGGTCCGAATCTGGAACCGGGTCTATAGGTGCAAGTTTCGTCTATGGGAACTCCTAAAATCACATAAGTAGACTCATCAAATTCCTTGTTCTGTCCTAGGAAATTAGATGTCTTCATTGTATAAGTGTGTATGTAACTCGTTTTTCTTCTCCTCTTTTTTTCAATTATCTAAAATTACAGGTGGCAAGAGCACTTAAGTTCTAGTGTTAATATCAATTTGGTAATTACTATATAAATCTCTAAGAGGTTGCATTATGGCCGAAAGGAATCTATCAGTATGTCTCTTCCTTATTGTAGTATTTACTTTTCCAATTTTATCCTTCACAGATGTTCAGGGCCAATCATCTGAATTCTTCATTTCAGGGCAGGCTCTTGACTATGTGACAAATGATTACTTGAGGAATGCATCAGTTTCCATATGGCATTCATCGAATAGGGGGTCAAGCGTCACTTGGAATTTTATTAAGGAGGTAAAGACTGATCTTAATGGAAAATTCTCAGTCAAGGTGCAGAGTGGGTTCCAGTATCGTGTATATTCTTACAATCTAAACTCAGAATCGAAGGCTCTGGATTATGCGCCTTCTTTTGAAGATTTCTTTTTAATCGAGAATGTCACACTTTTTTTTAGACTCATTCCAGCTGCCTCAATTGTCTTTGATGGTAGCCTGTGGTTTGTTGAATCATCTAAACCCTCAACACAATATTCATTTATCATTGTAGATAACAGTGCCTCACGATTAAACAACGGTAGTTTTGTTAACATTTATGGTGCATCTAGCCATAATTTTCTTGGTTTACCATTGAACCGCATCCTAGTTCCTGTAGATAGGAACATAACCATAATCGTCAATGCCACGGTTATTGTGGGAACAGCGGCGGTTTTTAGGAGCTTCACTATAAATGATCTCAAGCACTTAAACATGACCAAGGGTAGAACAGTCAGCACTGACATAAGGAAATATTCATCCCAAGCCAATCTAGATATTGTATATGGTCGTTTGAGTGTATCTGAGCAGCTAATCGAAAAGTTAGAACTACAAGATTTCTATGTCGTAGCTGAGAGGCAGGATTTGTCGAAAGTAAGAAAACTCCTAATGTCAGCTCAAACAAAATATGATAATAGACAATATGATGAATGTTATTCAAATATTAGAGAAGGATATCTAAATGTAGTAACTACTATCCAAAGGCTAGAAGACATATACGCCAATGCCACTTCCTCTGTAATATTTCTGACTTTTTTCTTAGCTTTTACAGCCTTAGCTGTATCTTATCTACTCTCAAAACGACTGCTTATCAGAGGGCTAATGTCCATTCCGTTCTTTGGAATACTCTTTTTACTTTTCTATCTAACCTATCCTGGATGTCGAGTTGTTCCGTGGTCTCTACTTATACCAGTTGCTGCAGCATCTCTTGGTATAGTTACCATAATCACTCCACTCTTTTCTGCTTTAGTAGGAGAAAGAATCGTCTCCATAATGTCTCTAGCAAAGTTGAATCTTGGAAGACGCAGACTTAGATTTATACTAACTCTGATGTCTACAATAGTTCTTGTAATGAGTTTTGTTTCGTTAACCTCATTTTCAGCGGGATATGGGTTGACTACAAAACCCTTTTACACACTCTCAGCAAATCCGAAAGGAGTACTTATGAAACAGTTTATACTCCCAGAGTATAGGTCAGCAATAGGCTTCTATGCCCTGGATTCTTCGACTCTTAACCTATTAAATGAAAGAGTAAACATCATAACCGTAGCACCTAAGGCTGAAACTTTACCTGCAACAGTGAGTTTCATGTCGTTGTCTCCAATAGGAAATCCTTCAATAACTGCTCGAATTTTTGGAATCTTGGGAATAAAAGCCAGCGTAGAGTCGCAGGTAACTCATATTGAGAGAATCGTAGTCCAAGGCAGATATTTAATTGATGGGGAGAATGATACTGGTCTTATTAGTGTATTAATGGCCAGGGATTTGGGCGTGAAAGTTGGTGAAAATATTATATTAAATGTAGGAGCGACGCCGAAGAAAGAGATGAAGATAGTCGGGCTATTCGATGATGGCTTGTTTAGTTCACTTAGAGATATTGATGGTGAGCTTCTAATTCCTAAAAAGAAGGTCATGTTTGAAGGGATGGATCCGGTTCTGAGACCTTGTGAGTCTTATGAGACGATAATAACTACTTGGCATAATGCTTTGGAATTGCCCACGGTGGCTTTATCACGGATAGATATCTTAACCGAGGATTCAAAGTCGGATTCTTCCATAGCAAGAGATATTGCACTGGAACAGGGTTTTGATGTCTATTATTCTACTGGCAGCCAGAATTATGAGATTGTTGTATCTACTTATCTTGAGACCAAGGGACTAGCGATTCTCATTCCGTGGGTAATTGTGATTATTAGTATGATAATTACAGTATTGAATTCTATCTTTGAGCAGCAAAGAGAGATAGCTATTCTATCTTCAGTTGGCCTCAACCCATCCCACCTAGCGGGGCTATTCATCTCTGAAGCTTTGATAATTGGAATCGTAGGAGGAGGCATAGGATATTTACTGGGTTTGGGAAGTTATAAACTGATGGCATTTTTCTCCATAATCGTAGAAGTAAGATCGAAAGTTTCTGCAGCATGGTCCATTGCCGCAGTTTCTGTATCGTTAGCTGCAGTTCTTGTCGGGGCCTTGATTGCGCTTCGGTATTCTGTTGTAATAACGCCTTCTTTGATGAGACGATGGCAGAAGGAGGAAAATGCACCGAGCATTGGAAAATCTTGGGTCTTTCAAATGCCAATTAGATTGCAGGAAGCAGATTTGGATCCCATGTTCAAGTACGTAATTAGCAGATTTCAAAAAAGACTTCAAGCAGTCAGCATAGATTTAAACCCTGAAGATTTTAGATTAACCTTGTCTGATGAAGAGAATGCTGGGATAAAAACTAAAACGTTTAAATTTAGCTGCATCCCAAGGCAACGTATCACCATAGGTGGCGTCTCTTTCAATCTGGTAGCGAGCAAAGGAAAAGATGATGATGCTTATTCTTTGATGGTAGTTTTTGGAATGGGAAAAGACAATGCAGTTTATAAGACCGCTGATTTCCTCCGTATGGAGATTATTGGGTGGAATACTTTGAAAAGGAAGTAAACTCTAAGAAGTCGTTTGCATTTCTCTATTTGAATTATTTTTCCTCTCTGTTCTTTCTATCTTTCCGTCTCTAAGCCAGAACAGGCTGTCGCTGACATTTATTATTTTCAAGTCATGGGTTGCAGCTATTATTGTTACACCACTCTCAGTATTCAATTTTCTTAGAATTTCTATAATTTCCAATCCCGTGTTCAAGTCCAGGTTTCCGGTTGGCTCGTCCGCGAGGATAATCGTGGGATCATTTGCGAGTGCCCTGGCTATGGCAACCCGTTGCTGTTGTCCAGCTGATAATTCCACGGGTCTATGGTTCATTCTCTCTCCAAGTCCTACAGTCTTAAGGAGGTTTGCTGCTTTCTCTGTCCTTTCTTTTCGTGACTTTCCAGCGAAGATCATTGGGAGAGCCACATTCTCCGAGGCTGTAAGGACTGGAATCAAGTTGAAGGTTTGGAAGATGTATCCTACCTTGTGGCAGCGAAGCCAGGCCAACTCGTAAGCGTCAAGTTTCGCTATGTCTACATCGTCTATGTAGACTTTACCCTTTGTAGGTCTGTCAAGGCCTCCTATGAGGTTGAAGAGGGTTGTTTTGCCTGAACCTGAAGGTCCGACTAGTGATGAGTACTCTCCTCTCTTAATCTGTACATCTACGCTATCCAGAGCTTTTACCATGTTTCCTCCGATTTGATAATGTCTACTCAGGTCTTGGGTTTCAATGATGTTTTCAGATGTCATATCTTAGTGCCTCCACTGGGTTGAGTTTTGCTGCTTTAAGTGCGGGGTAAGCCGTAGCTATAACGCTTAGGATTACTGATAGAACTAATGTTAAGCCTAATAATTGTAGAGTTTCTAAGAGGGGAATCCTCCACAGGGCGTTTAAGCCAAGTTGAAGAATGCTTGATAATGTGGCAATGCTGCTTCCTAAGATAAAGCCTAAGACACCGCCTGATAACCCGAAGAGAAAAGCTTCTATAAGATAGAGTTTCAGAATGTGTTGGTCCAGTGCTCCTAAACACTTCATTGTACCTATCTCCCTATAGCGTTCATAGGTAGCAATTAGCATAGAGTTGACCAAGCCAACTCCACAGACGAAGAGAGACACTATGACCAGCCATGATTGATAAGCTTCTATAACTACCCCCTCCTGCTTCATATACGCGCTCAGGATTACATTGGTCATTTGAAGATATGACATGAATGCTATTCCAAGGGCTACAGAGAGTACCACGATCATAGACCTCGCAAAACGTTTTCGTATTTGTTCGAGGCTTATCCTAAACGCCTCTGATAAAGGTAACTCTATCTTAGCATCTAGCCTTCTGGATTTTCTCATCAGACTTCCCTTGTTAAACCATCTTGTAATACGTTTTCCTTTAATTAATTTGTCGTCACAGTCTCGTACAATGTAGAGTAGAGAGGGCCTTCTGGTGTAAGTATGCTCTTCTGAAGTTTGATTGATTTTACCTGGACTATGCCAAAATTCATATTCTTAGCTTCAGAGATAATATCTGCGAGTTTTTCTCTATTTCTGCCTGATCTAACCCTAGCTATGGTGATATGGGGGCTAAAACCCCTATTGTCCAGTTGGAATCCAGTCTTTCTGAGTCTGGATTCAAGTTGACTATAGATTGCATTGAGTTCCATCGCTCCTCGCTGAATCCCAATCCAAATGACGTTTATTCGGTTTAGATTTGGGAAGGCTCCGACTTCCTTTAATTCTACTTCGAATGGTTTGAACTTCACTTCAGCCATCTCTCGTTGGACCATTTCAACGTGAGCCTTCGATATTTCTCCTAGAAATACTAGAGTTATATGGATATTTGCGAGTTCAACCAGTTTGAGGTCGCTGCCTGTATTAACAATTGATTTCTGGAACGCTAATATATTATCTATAACACTCTTCTCATTCATTTCCACAGCTATGAAACATCGAGTCATGTCTTCTGTCAAGAGAATCCACTTCCTCTTTTCAGACTATTCGTCTTCTTCTTAAATAAGTTTGATAGAATAGATAGTTTAGTCTTCTCCATTAGTCTTTGGTTTAAGGTGAAAAAAATAATATGGATGCAAAGATAGAGGAGATCTATGGACAAGTGCTGCAGAAGGTGGTTCCATCTTCTTCTAAAAAAGAAAAAATTCTGAATCTAGCTGAAGATGTAAAAAAAAGAGTCTCCTCAGAATTAGATGTGGTTATGTCAGACGTTCGTGTGATAGTTGGCGGCTCAGTTGCTAAAGATACTTGGCTGGATGACGAAGCAGATGTAGACGTATTCATGCTTTTCCCAACAAGTCTTAATAAAGAGAAACTGGGCGAGATCGGCCTCAGGGTTGCCAAGAATGCTTTGAGAGGTTTCTCTCAGAAGGAAAGATATGCTGAGCATCCTTACCTGGAAGCTGAGATGGATGGTATAAGAGTTAACGTTGTTCCATGTTACCTGATTGAACAAGGGAAGTGGCTAAGTGCTGTAGATAGGTCGCCTTTCCACACCGTCTATGTAAGAGAGAGGCTTCAAGCTGTTGATTTGAGAGATGAAATCCGTCTATTAAAGAAATTCATGAAGGGTATAGGTGTCTACGGTGCTGAAGTTCGAGTTGGTGGGTTCAGCGGATACCTCTGTGAACTTCTTGTCCTCAATTATCAGTCTTTTCATAACACCCTAGAAGCAGCTTCAGAATGGACGCTCGGTATGGTAATTGACATTGAGAACTTGTATCATGGACGGTTTGATGAAGCTAGAAGATACTTCGATGCCGTTCTAACCGTTGTAGATCCCATTGACGCTAATAGGAATGTAGCAGCTGCGGTCTCATACGAGCGACTAGGCGAGTTCATTATGGCTTGCAAGATCTTCTTAAAAAAGCCTAGTATTTCCTTCTTCTATCCAGAGGTTGAGATTCCTCTCTCACCTTCACTATTCCAGAAGAAGCTATCTACAGCTAGCTTTGATCTATTATTCTTGCTATTCGATTGTAATGTGACTGTTCCAGATGTTCTCTGGGGACAACTCTACAAGTCTTTGAGGGCGATAAGGAAAATTCTTGTTCAGAATGGCTTTAATGTCCTTGAGGTTTCTGCTTGGAGTGATGAGAAGAGAAGAAACATCTTGGTCTATGCTCTTGAAAGCAGATTAATCTCAGCTTCAAATCTGCATCTAGGACCACCAATAGATTCCAAAGAAGCGGTTGACTTTTTAGCCAAGCATACAGGAGCTGAGTCTACTGTTATTGGACCTTGGGTCGAGGGTAATAGGTGGATCGTTGGCCTTAAGAGGAAGTACATAGATGCCGCTTCTCTGCTCCGAGACAGACTAAGCAACGGTGGGAAGGACACGGGGGTTGGAAAGATACTCTTTGAACCACTCAAGAACTCACTCAAAATCTTAGTTAATGAGGAGATTATCCCATTTTATTCTTCGGATCTCGATTATGCACTCTTTATGTCAAGCTTCATACGGGGAAAACCAAAATGGCTTATCTAATGAGGTTAGCCATTTTATTCTTCATCTTCCATCTTTTCTTTGGCGTATTCTTTCTGTATCTTCTCAGCCAATTCTCGGTCTCCAACTATGAAGATGCCTCTATGTCCACATCTTCTGCATTCCATATATGGTGCCAAAAAGGGTAAACCTCCAGGCCACCAAATATCCGTTGAACCACACTTAAGACAGAACCTTAACTGTCTGCCGGATTTTCCTTCGGTTCTACTCAATGGATGTCAAAAAGAAGATAGTGTGGTGGACAAATAAAAAGCAGTTGAAGGATACTGATAAGTTATCTCAGCTACGCACGAATTCTATCCTTCATCCTTAAAAGGTCATATCTTGGACTCAAGCCTTCTCATAGACTCCTCCAACGAGTCAACGCGTCTAGCAAGCTGATTAATGAGTCTACGATTATCAA
>JAUPKU010000094.1 GCA_030837285.1 Thermoproteota archaeon
TAAAAATTGAATCACCAATCACAGAGTGAATAGAGAATATTCGTAAAAACTCAAAATTCTAATAGATTTCGATGGTTCCCCACCATCTAATCAAGTTAACCAGTAGCATATGATAGTTATATCTGCTATTAAACCGCCTGCAATTTAGAGGATTTTCGACTTTCTTCTCATAAATCAATAATGAATTAATGATTTTCTAAGCACGCGTTCTCACTGGATTCCTCTCTTGGATTATAGATCTCTTTTTTTTAAAATTGATTTCAAAAATATATTCACAATTCATAAGTCATTTAGCATTCTCACTCTTATTTCATTCCAAATAGGAGGAAAAAGAAAAAAATGATGAAACTGAAATCTCTTAACAGACATAGGAAAGGACAAAGAGCAATTAGCCCATTGATTGCCACGCTACTGCTTATTGCAATAGCCGTAGCCGCTTCAGTAATAACATACTCCTGGGTTATGTCTATGATTGGGTCTCAATCTCAACAAGCACAGACTCAAGTCAGAATAGACACGGTGACATGGGGTATATCTGGTGACAATTGTACAGTCGTCGTAAGAAACACCGGAAGTGTTGGAGCTACAATAGAGTCCATCTCAATCAGACGTAGCACTACTGGCTCAACATACTATTCTCGCTCATTTACAAGCAGCAACTCAATCAACACTGTATCAACTATTTCGCTTGTCTGGACCGAGAGCGGTTCTTCAGCACCCAGCGGCTTCTTAGCGACTCTAACCGAATATGTGATAAGAGTCACAACTACTACAGGCTTCCAATACGAAATGGTTGCCACAACACCATCATCTTAAGACATTGAGGACGACTAAAAAAAGATCTTCAATTCAATCTACCCTTTTTTTCGGGATTTAAAAACTTAATACATTTCGAAGGAGATGTACAAACCCTGTCAAAAGCTTACATCACTCATCGTAATATACTTCTGGAAATTCAGCCAATTAAGAAGAATTACAGCTATGCTATAGTGTCTCAAGACCCAGTCAATCAACAAGCTAGGTACGAGGTTATAGAACCTCTATTGAACAAAGAAGAGATAGAGGCAATCGCGAAAATTAGGAAATATCTTGAAGACACGATCAATAGCACAATGTCCAATTTTCATACTATGGAAGAGGCAGGTGACTTTCTCCGAACAAAAATGAATGAAGCATTCAAACTATACAAATTCAAATTGAATGAAGGTTCAAAGGAAAAAATATTCTATTACCTCCTTCGAGATCACCTCTATTTTGGCAGAATGGACGTAATGATGAAAGATCCTCTTATAGAGGATATTAGCTGTAATGGCCCAGGAACACCCATCTTCATCTGGCATAGAACTTACGAATCTATACCAAGTAATGTGCAATTTACTAGCGATGAAGAGCTTGATTCCTACCTTATCCGCCTTGCATACAAAGCCAAACGCATGATATCTGTAGCAAATCCAATACTTGATGCATCTTTACCTGACGGTAGTAGAATTCAGATGACTTATAGTAAATACGTTACAAAGCAAGGTTCAACCTACACGATCAGAAAGTTCAAAGCGGATCCTTTAACTATAGTTGATTTGATTAAGAATCGGACTATTTCTCCAGAAATAGCTGCTTTCTTATGGTTTATTACTGAGAACAAATGCAGTATTTTTGTGTGCGGTGGTGTTGCTTCTGGCAAGACTACAATGCTTAATTGTTTGTCTTCATTTATAGCTCCTGACTCAAAAATTGTAACTATTGAGGACACACCAGAGATTCAACTTTATCATAAGAATTGGATTCGAGCAGTTACAAGACCTAGTACAGGTTCTTCCAAAGAAATTACTCTCTACGACCTGCTAAAAGCTGCAATGAGACAGCGTCCTGACTATATCTTAGTCGGTGAGATTAGAGGAGAAGAAGCATACACTCTATTTCAAGCAATGTCGACTGGCCATCTTGGATTGGCAACATTGCATGCCGAAAACACCGCTTCTGCTCTTCGAAGATTGGAAAGTGAACCAATGAATATTCCAAGATTGATGGTTGCAGGACTCAACATGGTACTTGTAATGGCTAGGCGAGAAATTGATGGAAAACCTCAAAGAAAAATTATTGAGTGCGCGGAAGTAGAAGGTCTGGATGCTAAAGGGAAAATCGAGGTTGGACTTTTATTTGAATGGGATGCTATGAAAGACGAATGGCCACTTCTAAGCGAAAGCTATTATCTTAAGAAAGCAGCAAAAATGAAGGGAATAACAATTGAAGAAGCTAAACACGATATTAAAATGCGAACAGAGATTCTCAAGTATATGGTACAAAACAACAAACGCAGTTTCTCTGAAGTAACAGAAATTATTAGAAACTATGTTAAAGTTCCCGAAGCAATACATGAATCATTAGTAGGTCATAATTCAACTGTGCAGTGATACAACTTGAAAGCTCAAGATTTCTTTAATATAGGATTTCGGTTATTAGGTGATCGTCCCTCTAGATATTTTCCACTTTCAGGCTATGTACGTAAAAGCATTAGCGTCGCACATTTGAGAATAAGTCATATTGTGTACGTTAGTTCAATGATTTTTTGGGCTCTTACAGGTACCGGCCTAGCATCTATCATTTCTTTTCCTTTAGTATATACTCTTACATCGCTAAAAATATTTGAACTTAGTGCCCCTTGGTTCTTGTATCCACTCGGTATCTCTCTCGGGACGGGAGCAATGGTAGTCCTAATCTTTCTTTTCTATCCCTATCAACTATCTGATAGCGCAAGGAAAGGGCTTGATAAAAATATTGTCTATATAATTAATTATATGTCAATATTGGCAGGTGCAGGAGTCACTACAGAAAGCATCTTCACATCTCTAGCTGAGAAGGGAGAGATATATAAAGTACAGGATAGTGCACGATCAATAGTACGAGATATAGAGGTGCTGGGCAAAGATATAATATCAGCAATCGACGACGAAAGTGCGAATACTCCCTCTAAGAAATATTCTAAATTACTAATAGGAATAAATGGAATCGCGCGAACTGGTGGGAATCTTCAGCAATACTTGAGAGAAACTGCATATCGCCAAATTACTGTCAGGCGTAGAGAACTATCAAAGCTTGTTAACCAGCTAAATCTTATAGCTGAGACGTACATAATTTTGGGAATAGCCTTTCCAGTAATACTAACAACTCTTCTGTCAATGATGGGCATCTTTGGCGGCAATGTCATGGCTGGTTTAGGTCCAGTTCAGGTTATGAGCTTAATGACTTACATATTCTTTCCAATATGTGCACTTGCAGTTCTTCTATTAGCGGATGGGATGACAGGAAATTGCGAATAACACCAACAGATCTAATATTCAACAAACGCCTACAATATCTATTGATAGGCGCGTCAGTAGCAATAGCGGTAGCAATAGTAAGTGTAGGTTACATCCTGCTAACCGTAAATAGTATTGCACTATTCAACTTCCACGTATTTGTTTCCATAGCGATAATGGCTGGACTCGTAATCCCTGCAATAATATTAATCTTCAAAGATAAGAGGAAAAACCAGATAGATCAAAGCTTGCCTCGAATCTTAGAAGGAATCGCAGAGGGATTAAGGGCAGGAATGACTCTGATTGAATCTATTGAGGAAGTATCAAAACAGAACTATGGTTGGATAAGCCGAGAGCTACAAGCAATGGTTGTTCAGATGTCTTTGGGAATCCCAATTGAGGATGCCTTCCAAAACTTTGCAAAAAGAATAGGAACCGATATGACTAGAAAAATGACAGCCCTCTTAACCGCTGCAATTAGACTAGGCGGAGATTTGGATGCTCTATTCATGTCGACATCAGAGTTCCTACACCAAATGCTTGAAGCAAAAGATGAAAGAAACGAACAACTACGTCCATACCTATCTTTTATCTATATAACGCTCATCGTTTTCGTTGTCACAATGTACATGCTCTATAACAGTCTTGGTGGTCTCTTTAGCTTGCAGAGCAACATATTGAAAATTCAATTGTCACAGAATGAGTTGAAGATTTTACTCTTTGATCTAGCGATTATGGAAGCTGTCTTCGGTGGACTTGTAGCATCAAAACTCAGTTCAGGATCACTTTATCCCGGACTTAAGCATTCCATTATAATGTTGCTGTTAAGCACGATGGCTTTCGTGATGCTCTTCTAAAACTCTAATTGTAATAATAATTAGAAATATTTTTTTTGAAATATAGATTTCAAGACTATATTGGCGATTCTATGCTGTATTTAAGTAGGCTTACTTCAGATTCTTTCATTAAGAATCAGGCTTGGATGTAAGATAATGACCAACGCAAAATACTCGAATTATAAGTCTCAAGAAGTAGAAGCATTCATGATGAATATACTGGAAAAGACGCCTAATGTAAAACCCGTTTTTGACCTTAATCTAGGATATAGATATCCTGATGTTGAAAAAACCGTAAATAAGACTGTGAATGAAACGTCCGATTTTCTTGAACATTTAGTAAACGCTGAAGTCCTTGATAGAGAAATATTTGATATGGAGTTAAGATGTCCGAGTTGCAATAGTCCAAATGTTTCTGTAAACTACGTTTGCCCAAAATGCACTTCCTCAAACATAAAAAAAACGATTTTGGTTGAGCATAGTAAATGTGGTTATCTTGGAACTCTCATCTCTTTTGGTGAGGTATTGACTTGTCCTAAATGTGGAGAACAACTTCTAGAAGGTAATTATCGTAATGCAGGAAGTATCTATGAATGTGGAAGCTGTCAACACCAGATTGAGACGCCTTTTATTAATCATTGGTGCAGGGGTTGTGGAACTAAATTTTCATTTGAAAATGCTGTTTATCAACAAAGATTTGCTTATCTGCCTTCTAAATCAACAAGTGTTGAGATGAGTCAAGGCATTCTCTACCCTAGCTTGGTCTTAAGTCTTTTTGAGGAACAAGGATTTAGCAGAGAAATGGAAAGTAAGGTTACAGGTGAATCTGGAGCAGTACATTCTTTTGACCTTGCGTTTAAAGGATATGGCTTGAATTTTCTAGTCGATGTCTACTTCTCATTAGATCCGATAAGTGAACTTGATTTTCTAAGGTACTGTGGAAAAATCACTGATGCTAAAGCATCTAACCAGAACATAGATATTCTTTTAATTATTCTTCCAAGTCTGACAAGTGAAGCTGAAGCCATATCTAAGACCTTTAATTTAAGTCTAATTATAGGAGAAAAGTCTACTATAGTTATCTCTAAATTAAGAACAATACTCTCTGAAAAAGCAACTGCATTAAAAGCCCTCAGTGCTCTTGAAACGGAAACAATTGCTGAAACGTCTGAAATAAACAAAGAACCTGAATCACAAAATGGAATTAAGAAGAAATTTACAATTCTGAGAGGAATAAAACGGAAATAAAGGACGAAAAAGAAAATAAGAAACGATTTTTTTAAACTAACCTCTTTTTGCCTATTCCTAAAGGTTGATTATAAAATATCAGTGAACACTCATTTTAATGTGTGCTACAACCGGGAGCACGAGTTTTTAGATAAAACTAAATTTCAAATCTGGATTCTGAATACAGTTACCGATTTCATATTCGTTATATTTGCTTAGAGAGACTTGTTCTTTAGGTTATTTCTATGAAGCTACGTTGGAAATCAAGAGCTGTAGAACCAATAATTTCAACCCTCATACTTATGGCAGTGATGATGTTAGCGATATCAGTGAGTCTAACGTTTGTTCAACAAAATCTTAACCTTAGAGGAGCCCAGAACGACTTTGCTTCAATGGAGACTTTTATGAGGACAGTTGGTCTTCAGGTTGATGATGTTGCTTGGGTTACAGGACGAACGGAAACAACTCGGTATACCACACAATTTGGTCATCTTACTTTATCTGATCCATTAATCCAATATTCAATTGATGTTGGAAGAAAATCCGATCCAGTATTGTGGATACAGACTTCAGATACAGATTTTGGCAGTGGGATATTTGATCAGACAAAGACAATTGGCTCAGGGAATGATACACTCATTACTTTAGATCAGTACACTGCTCCTCGATTCCTTTCCGACTATATTGACAATAATATGAGTAATGTCGACTCAAGTCCTGGTTTGGGATCCCACAGTAGTTTTAATAGTCAAAAGGCTACTGATTCAATTTATGACACCCTAACTGAGCAATCTGTTGGACTTGCGAGTATTTATTCTCAAGTCACAGTCTCAGCTCAACAGACTACGTCGATTACTTCGTGGCAAAATGTTCCAGGAGCTACTGTTAGTTTTACTCCTCGTTCTTCTACCGAAGAATGGTTAGTGATTGTAACTGCTGACATAAGAAGCAACTCCGTTTTGGAAAATCAAGCACAGTTTAGATATATAATAAATGCGCAACCTGAGGGAGAAACTGGCGTCATGCAAGGAACCACTAGCTCAAATCCAATTGATCCATATAACGTGTATTTTCATTTTAGCAAAGTAACAGGTACTACATCGCAACAAACAGTAAAGTTTCAATTTCAAGCTTCGTCTGGTCGAACAGCATATACTAGAAATGTCCATATCCTATGCATCAGATTGGATTGGGCTGGATTACAATACACGGAATTTAACGGTGACACCATAATAAATGGGACTGTAGCATCCCCTCAAACTTTGGTAAATCTTCAATTTACACCATCAAGTTCTGGCAACTATATTGTGATGTATTCAAGTTTAATATCCAAAGGCACATGGGCGGGAGCTGAAACTTGGCTCAATTATGACAATGGAACTGCCAAGTATCCAAACGCCTGGACAACCCCAAACACAAGAAGAATCCACACAGACTATGCTCAATTCGAACCCCACGGAATATTCATGAATCTTACTCTCAGCACCTCTCCACATTCCCTAAAAGTCCAATCACAACTCCGAACCGCTGGAGACACTAGTATTGCCCGAGATGTGAGAATAGCAGCTTTTCGGATAGATGCATTCGATAGCCTTGAATCAAAGCAGGATATCGGAGTAAGCAGTACCACAGGGAGTACCACTGTTCGAAGTTCCGTAACAACTGCTAATCCCGGCGAACAGCGAGATTACTTGATATTGGCAGGCATCGAGACAATATCCAGTGGAACAACTAACAGAGAGGCAGGAGGAATAAGAATCGACGGTACAACCGTCCAAAGCAAGGGTGACAAGAGACTTCCCTATGCCGAATGTGCCAGGATAGCGTCTCAGTACGTTGGTGTAAAGACAAGTTCGACGAGCTTTCTAGTGGAAACAACCTTCGGTCGAGGAGGAGGGTCAGCAGTAGACACAATTTATAGTAAA
>JAUPKU010000095.1 GCA_030837285.1 Thermoproteota archaeon
CTCGGCGATTTCAATAAGTGTTAAAGCACTTTCATCTTTAAGCAATTGAAGAATCTGATCTTCAGGCTTTCCCATTTTGTCTTCGACTCAATTCTTTGACTCAGTTTTTTATTTTAATCTTTTTAAAAGTTAGAAATCCTTGCTCAGGGTGGAACAATCAGTTTTTGGCGAAGTTGTTAAGGAACCAATTTCAGGATGAGAATACCAACCTTAACAAAGCATCTTAAAAAAACAATCAGTGGCAAGGTGCGATGCCTATTCCAGTGTTTAAGGAAGACAAAAAGGGGATGACAGCAAGGAAAAAGAGGGGTAAATGATTAGGCTGGTCTTCTGCGAAATTGTTAAAGTAAATTCTTGACCTATTTCCGTATTTAGGTCTGAAATAGATTATGATATCACTCTCATATTATTGTAGTATCATCCTATTTTATCAAACTGGATAAAAATCACTGAGTCTTCGTCGGTTTTTAAAATGTAAATGTTTAAAACCCTATGGCCAAAGCCAGCATTTTTGGGTGGTATGCCCTCATGTTAACTGGGCTTTCCATGCGTAAATCCCATGCATGTCTCATCTTCCATGGAACATGGAGAAAGCCAAAAACAATGCTGTTACAGGTGGTATGGTCGAGTCATGATGGCGGACTCAAATCATTATTACTTCCTCTTGTATCTACTAAAGGAACTATAGATAAATGCTAAAGTGGTAAATTGAACAGCACAAGGAGGTAGCCCAGGGGAGAATTGCCTGTACACAATATTATCTCTTCCCTCTTTTTATTTTCCAGAAACGATACGTATTCGAATAGCCCCGGAAAGAGTGGGTCGGAATTGTCTGCATGCAATATTCTTTCTCAATATTCTGGTTGAGACTTTATAGAATTCGAAATGTATGATGTAATCTAATATTAGGGAGTAGTCATCTAGCTTGGACGACTAATAGTGTGGAGATATCACCCGCTAATCTCCATTTCCTTATTTTTTAGATAATCTGCATCAATTAATGTCGATGCATAGGTAGCCCGGTTAATGCACAGCACTGTTCAATATACCGTTTCCTTTTTTGTTGAGTTATGAGAATTGTGGTACGACAGGAGTTCGAATCTCCCGGAGGTTAATCGTACAAATGTACGATTATACCCTTCCCCATTTTTTAGGTATTCTTAATATAAGTTCAGGTAGCGGGGAGGTTACCAATGCCTAGACGCAACGATATCGTCCCTTTTTTTGGAGATTTCTCGTGTTTTTAAGATCTAACGATTATGTTACTCACGACAGTGTACAAGTAGAGGAGAGAATTTAAGACTTGACGGCTATGTTAGTGATATATATAGCTGTTTATTTTCATTTTTTTAAAACAAGAAATATTTTGTGCTTGAAATGTGGTGAGTGAAGTATGGTAAGACTAAACGTTCACTATCTGGCAATTTCTGCTGTGTTCTTACTCTATATGTCAGGTATATTGGTGGCATCGGCATACAACACTGATTTTGGGAGCATCAATGTTTCAATCGTCTCTATACCGGCAGGTGACATCAAAATATCTGGCTTATTATACCGTCCGAGGCTTGTTCTTGGAGGGGTTTCTCTTCCCGCAGTTATCCTAGTTCATGGAATAAGCAGCAATAAGGAGACTATGAGCGACATCGCACTTGAATTGGCGAGAAATGGTTTTGTGGCATTAGCCATAGACTTGAAGGGCCATGGAAACTCTGAGGGCGTCTTCGGTTCCACAGATAACGATCCGACTTTAGGCGCTTTAGCTGCCGTTAATTACATAGAATCACAAACCTACGTTAATCGTTTTCTTATCGGCCTTGTTGGGCATAGCCTTGGAGCAGGCATTGTTAGGGCAACAGCTAGGGCTCATGAAAACATTTCGTCGGTTGTTCTAATCGCGGGTGGAGTAGGGGAGATGGCTACGGGCTCTGTCTATGGGGATCTTAACTCGACTTTCCCCAAGAACCTCTTATTCGTCATTGGTATGGAGGATGTTCTTTTTAACTTAGGCCAGCTTCAGAAAGATCTAGCCCCAGTTTTTGGTGCCAACGGCGAGGTAGTGGCTGGCCGACTCTACGGTAGCTTTTCAAGCCAGACTGCGAGGAAGCTAATAACGCCCTCGACGACACACCTCTTTGAGCCGGCGAATCCAACAATTGTGAACGAAGTCACTTCCTGGATCAGGAGTTCGCTAAAGAATGGAGAGGATGATCCAAATTTCTTTTTGAACAGAGAACTAGTTTATGGCTATAGCGATTCTGCGTTGACGATCAGCTTCATAGCATTAATCGGTCTCACCCTAGCAGCATCACTTATTGTATTCGATATGTCGCCACACATCTCAGATAAGAAAAAAGCTAAGACTACACATGGCTCACTTAGCGACTGGAGAATCTTGGCAATCTGGGGTACTTTGGGGTTAGGCTTGTTCATTCCCATGCTCTCTCTCGGTTCAATCGTTTCTTTTCCGCCTCTGCTCTTTGGATCCTCCTTCGCATGGTGGCTTTTCGGAGTTGGCGTCTCCGGTTTGGTCCTTACATTGTTGCTGACAAAGATTTCATCAATAAGAATGGACTTAATCCGTAATCTATGAATCGCTGAAGCCTATCCACTGGCTGATTGCCTGCGGTCTATTCACTATGTTGTTTTTCATTGTCTATGTGACTGAAACTATCTTCACCTTCAACCTGAGGATTTTCGTCATACCAGTGTTTAACATCTTAAGTCCACTATCGCGAGCTGGGATGTTTCTGCTGCTGATCCCATTCTACTTGATATATTTCTTGGCTGAAGGTCTATATCTTCATGAGTTTCATGACTGGTCAGGGGATAAGTATGGGTTGGTTTCGCAAGTCCGTTCTATCTCAAAGGCAGTCTGCGTGCGTATATGCCCGTATGTTGGCTTAGTTTGCATCAATTATCTGCCGTTGTTCCTGCTGAATTTGCGGGTTTTTCCCGTTTTTCTCGGTTTCCTAATGGAGTTCTTCTGGGGAATCGTACCGCTATTCATCGTTTCAGTAGCTCTTTCATGGTGGATGTACAGGAGCACATCGTCCATAGGCATCGGAGCGATTCTGAACGCATTGTTGTTTGCATGGTCTTCAGCAGGCATTTTCCCATTGAGCGCCTAACGAGATTAAGCATGGATTCGTCTAAGATTAGATTTAAGCTAGCTCATCGCGCACTTATTTAAAGATAATAGTGCATATTAGTTTTCTTTGCTTTTCATGTTCTTGTGAGTTTGACGCGTACGCGGAATTTAACACTTCATCAATAACGCGCGCTAATATTTTATACAAGTTTAGAAATTAAGATTAGGAGTGATATCGAATGGTCTCCAGCAATCATGTTTTACTCAAATGGTCGAACATTATTGCTTTTGCGTTTACTGTAATAGTGAACAGCTTGGCAGGCAGCACCACACTTATCGGCGGAGTGAACACAGCTCAAATCTCTGATTCAAACCCTACACTAATTACCCCCGCAGGTTACGTATTCTCCATATGGGGACTAATCTATATCTTGCTGGGCGTTTTCGTGATCTTTCAAGCTCTGCCAAGCCAAAAAGAAAACGAATACACGAAAAAGATTGGCTGGCTGTTTGTCCTCAGCAGCATAATCAACATTACCTGGCTGTTCCTTTGGCAGTATAGGTTACTCAGCTTATCCGTCGTACTCATGTTCATGCTTCTAGCAACTCTGATTATGATCTACCTGCGTCTTGGCATCGGCAAGTCTCCAGTCACGTTGCGTGAAAGACTGGCGACCCATGTGCCCTTTAGCGTGTATTTGGGTTGGATAACGATAGCCTCGATCGCCAATGTCTCCGCTGCTTTGGTTTCAGTGAACTGGAATGGCTTCGGAATAGGTCCCAGCATATGGGCAAGTCTCATAATAATAGTGGCTTTATTGATTGCTCTGCTCGTCGTGGCCACAAGAAAAGACATCGCCTATGGTCTCGTCATTGTCTGGGCGCTGATAGGCATTGCGGTGAAGCAAAGTGGAAACCAAAATATCGTTACTTTAACTGAGATAAGCGCCATTATTGTCCTACTAGCCTTACCCGCATCTCTCCTCCTTCGAAAATTGATGAGACGATGAATAGTTCATAGTCTAGCGTGAGAAATGAAGGAGAAGGCAATATGCTGTCCAGAAAGAGAGTAGCAGGCTATGAAATTGTCGGTACAATCTTCATAGTCATCCTAGGCAACGCTTTACGCTTTACATACGAGTTATCGGGCAAGCTGGCTATCGTTGCTGCTTTTTCAGCTGTGAACGAATCGGTTTGAGAACATTTGAAGCTAGCCTTTTGGCCTTCACTCATCTGGCTGCTACTCGAATACTTACCTGTAAAGAAACTCACCAGCAATTTTCTTATGGCTAAAACGCTGGGCACCTACCTCATGATCGTAATAATTCCGATTGTATTCTACTCGTATACTTCGATCACAGGAAGGAGCATCTTTGTTATCGACATAGCAACCTTCATAGTCGCCATCGTAGTCGGACAGATCATAAGTTATATCCTCTTCAAGAAAAAGCAGTTACCAAGAATAGCAGACGAGATTGCACTTGTTATGTTGGCTGTCTTGGGAATTGCCTTTATAATCTTCACGTTTTACCCTCCGCATCTACCTATTTTCCAAGACTCAATTAGCAGAGGGTACGGAATCGCCTAGTAAATTAGAATGGAAAGCTAGCTAGGTCCAAGTTGAAGCACTCGCTCACATATACAATATAGCTAGCATTACCCGATTGCGGAATCTGATAAAAATAGGGGAACAGTATTCTAGACATCGATGGATTGATCGACGACTACAGCTACTTCGTTTCTGCGCAAAAACCAGGGAGTAAAAGGTCCATTATACCGCATTGAAAACACTTGACCAACTGTCTCTACACCCGCGTTTGCAAGCTCTTCAAGCATTTCATTAGATTTCTTTTTGAATATTGAATCGGACCATCGACCAGAAAACCGCAGAGCCGCAACCACCCTTTTCGGTAATTCCACGATTTTTATGCGATCATCAAGAGGCTTGGGCGTGGTTTCAAGCGTGAAGCTCTCAGGCATTACAAAAGCCAATGAACCAGTCTCCGATAGGACAGGCGCCGTCATAGCTATTTGCTCCGAAACAACGGGTGCGGTCATCGCAACCTTGGATTTCTGCTGGTTATTACCGGTAATGAAGCGGAAGAGAATATCAAAGCCTCCATCACCATAACCATCAACCCTAGCAATCACCAAAGTTAGGTAACGCCTGATCTCTAACTTGCCAATTTTCTTAATAATTTCATATCTAGCTTGCTCAACCATAATCTCAGAATAAAACGAAGCTGAATATATTGATTCTTTTTACCACGACCGAATGAGTAAAGGTGTAACATCTAGGAGTTAATGGACTTTCAATAGTTATTCCTTGAAGGAAATCGGTGCGAAGATTCTCAGGATTTAGACGCTTCATAGTTGTATCCTGTCTGTTAGAAGGGTGAGAACACTCCGATGAATACGAGCCAGGCCAAGACCGATTTCGCCACAAAGCTCAGAATGATGTAGATGCGTTCGCCATAGAGGTAATCTCTCCATCGACCTACGCCTTTGTATTGAAGAACCATGTTGATCGCGAATATGTTGAACATGAAGAAGTAGATCAGAACAATCAGGTACACGAAGTTGGGAGGATTCAAACCCGTGGATCTGATAGCTGATATGAAATAGGCGAAAAGCACAACCCACGGAGTACCACCCGAGATGCAGCCGAAAATAAATGGCGACCAGTTCGTTTTCTCCGTATTCTGATTCATCACCTCCATCAGATATCCAAACATAATCATCATCGCGTTGAGAACAAAGAACATGACAAGGGACCAGAAATCCCAGATAAACAAGAACAAGCCAATCAACACGATCATGATGGAACTGGAAAACGCGTATTCATACCATCGATACGGATTCATCCCCTTCTTCAAATTCTCATTGTACTTGTTATTCACTAGGAAGGCAATGGAGAAATGCGCTAAGGCTGAGATTAGAGGAAAAGAGGCAACTATCACGCCTAAGTAGCCTATGGTAATAAGGATCTGCGGATCAGGAATGATATCAATTCTGAATGGTGGTCCTACCACGATGTTTAGCTTTGGATAGAAGGTGTATATGCCTCGTTCCCAGTTGAGAAGGCTTCCAAGAATTAGCATGATGACGCCTTGTACTAGATGCAAGACGCCTGCAGCTGCATTGAAACGTTTCAAATATCCAAATGTGATTGGTGAACTGGCTATTATTTCCTGTCGTTTTCTGTAATCCATAATTAGAACGAGAATCACCTCGATTTATTATCCTTGCTGTTCAAATAGAATTACTTTCGCGCGTGGGATACTGTTATTTCAATTAATCAGGCAGGATAGAAGCGTTGTGGCATATTCTCCATTATCTAACCTGAATTTCAAGACAACGGTATTGTTTTTGATTTTTATTATCTTGAAATTTCTTGCTTTTAGGAAACTTTTTCGCTCAATTTGAAACGTCTTCAATTCAGGCATTCTCGGTATTTGAAATCCTGGAACAGATATTGTCTCAGGTATCTTGTTTCCAGTTAGGGCTTGTTGAAGCGATTCATTAAAAATTCTTGATTGGTATGCGTGAACATAGATGTTCAAGATCTTCTTAGGTATCTTTCTCAGGGCGCCCGCGTAGTCGTTTGGCAATCTTGTTAGGTGTCGAAGCATGTTTTTCTCATACCA
>JAUPKU010000096.1 GCA_030837285.1 Thermoproteota archaeon
AGAGATGAGACGCGTCCATAAGCTGGACGGATTCATCGTCAATCCACAAGTAGACTGGTCTGTCAGATTTTCCCTTGATTACGACGATATCATATCCAGCTGATCTTAACTCTGCCCCCCATGCTCCTGTTGAGTAAGCTTCGCCTAGAAGATATGAGGCTGGAGATTTTGAGAAAACGCCAAATTTCGAAGCGGCGCATGGAACCATAGTGCCACATACTGCTCCCAATGCGTATATCAAGGGGTTTCCAGGGTCAAAGGGATCTATTCCTGGCTTCTGATTGTCTAATAGAGTCTTGATTCCAAAGCCAGTGCCACCGATATACTTTTTCGCAAATTCTTCATCAAATGTTTCAGTTCTAATCTTTCCATTTGAAACATCAATATGTAAGGTTTTTCCAGTGTATGTAAACAAGAATATATGCCTCAGATCTTTTATGATGACAGATTCTTTGTCTCTAAAATATAAGATTTGTTTTATCCACCACCAGCGAAGAATGGCAGAAGCGTTATCGTGTCTCCTTCCTTCAACTCTGTTCTGATACCATTTAACTGACCTATTGTTATTCCATTAATAGTAACCACAAGACCTTCTCTGATCCTTTTACTAACTGAGTCGAAGATTTCTTCCTTGAATCCATTACCATACAATTCAGACAGATTATTCAAAAGCTCTAATAGCATCACTTTTTCAGGTACTTCAATTACTTCTTCTTTCTTATTAAGAAGCACTCTAACAGGTCCGAGGTATCTAACCGTCACTTTCATACTTGTTTAAACCTGATTGATACAATATACTTTTTTTAATATATAAAAAATGTTTTTTCCTACTGCCATTTTTCATGACTTGTCTGAAATTTAAATGGAGGTATGACACTGTTTTTCCTAAAAAAAGTTATATGTCAATATTTCTATCATAAGTGAGTCCGTTAACTTAACAAAGTATATAACTTTGATTTAAAGGACTATTCAGAGAACTCGCATATTATGATGCATCGGGTTAGCTGTCTTGAAGGAGGAGAGAGAACTACTTGCCGATGAAACACTTCAAGGAAGAAAGTATAGATAAATTGACTATCAGCCAAATCCTCTACACGAAACAATATGGATTAACCGTTGATAGAAACCTGTGTAAGGGCTGCGTTGTCTGTAAGCTTGTATGTCCAAGAGAAGCAATCACACTTGTTTCTATTCCTAAAGGGTCTAGTGATAGAATACCTCCTCCATCCGTAGATATAGATGAGAATAAATGTGATTTCCATGCAATCTGTGCCGTAACTTGCCCATTTGGAGCAATTCAAGTCACTGTCAACAATGAAGCGAAACTACCTACAGTTGAGAAAGATGCTTATCCCACATTAATAAGGGATATCCAGATAGACAGTGAGAGATGCCAGCCAGATTGTAAAATATGTGAAGATAAATGTCCCCTAAACGCAATTTCCATACACTTTGAGACTCTAACTAACGAAGAGAAAGTGGCGAGGAAGGAGAAGAATCTTCCTGCTACTTCCAAAAAGACAGTAATTGATGTTAATAAAAAAATTTGTGCAGCATGTCGCTTATGTGAGGCATTCTGCCCAGAAAAAGTCATAAAAGTAACCAAGTTCTTCGACGGTTCAATTAAGATAAATCAGAAATTATGCCCCCAAGGCTGCCACAATTGTATTGACGTATGTCCTGTTGACGCTCTATATCTAGATAATAATAGAGTCCATGTGAATGATATGTTCTGCATTTACTGTGGCGCTTGCTCAAACGTTTGTCCAAAACCTCAAGCCTTAGAGCTTAGTAGAACTTCTATCCGCCATACTCCTATCAAGTCCGGGACTTGGAATAAGACTCTTGAAAAACTAACTTCCACCTCAGGCTTAAACAAGGAGCTTGGAGCAAAGCGAGTTGATAAAATCAAAACATTAGTAAAGAGTTTGAATTTACCGAGATGATCCGTTAAGATGTCAAAGAATAAGCTACCTTTAGACAGTCCAAAGATAGGCGTCTTCGTTTGTCAATGTGGCTCAAACATTTCCTCTGTTATAGACGTTGAAGATCTGACAAGATTCTCTAAGACCTTGCCCAATGTTGCCTTCGCAGAGAACATGAATTATCCATGCGATCGAAATGGTCAACAAAAGATTGTAGAAGCAATTAAGAGATATCGATTAAATAGAGTCATAGTTGCAGGATGCTCTCCAAGACTCTATGAGCCGACTTTTCAGAGTTGCATCTCCAAAGCAGATTTAAACCCTTGGCTCTTTGAAATGGCTAATATTCGAGAAGCCGTCTCTTGGTGCCATAAAGATACACCGCTAGAGGCTGCAGATAAGGCGAAGGATATTCTTAGAATGGCTGTTGCGAAAGCCAGACTCCTTGAGCCACTTGAGCCCATAAACTTGTCTATAAATAAAAATGTAATGGTCATTGGCGGCGGAATTGCTGGGATAAATACCTCCCTTGACTTAGCCAACATGGGCTACAAAGTCTTTGTAGTAGAGAAAACCGAAAGCATAGGGGGTAAAATGGCGCAATTAGACAAGACTTTTCCAACACTTGATTGCTCCATTTGTATTGAAGGACCAAAGATGGTTGATGTTGGAAGACATAAGAATATTGAGATAATCTCGTTTGCAGACATCTTAAAAGTCGACGGGAATGTTGGTAACTTTAAAGTCACAATTCGAAGAAACCCACGATATATAATCGCGAAGAACTGCACTGGATGTGGCGAATGCCGAGACGCCTGTCCAATAGAGTACCCTAATACTTGGGATATGAATATGGGTGTTAGAAAGGCGATCTCTGTTCCCTTCGATCAAGCGGTTCCTCTAGTATATACGATTAACAAGGATCATTGCATTGAATGCTACAAATGTGTAGATGCATGCGGGGCTAGGAACGCTATAGACTTTGATCAAAAATCCGAGGAAATTGAAGTTAAAGTAGGAGCAATAGTAGTTTCCATAGGATATGAAATGCATGATCCAGTGGATATGGATGAATACGGCTACGGTAAATACGATAATGTAGTCACAGCCATGGAGCTTGAGCGTCTTCTTCTAGCAGCTGGTCCAACTGGAGGGAAAACGGTTCGAGCTTCGGATGGGCATAAACCGCATTCTATCGCATTCATTCAGTGTGTAGGCTCTAGAGACATTAACAAGTACGAGTACTGCTCTGGTTTCTGCTGCATGTACACTTTGAAACATGCGGTTATGCTCAAAGAGAAGTATAAGGATGATATCGTACTTCATGTGTTCTACACTGATATGAGAAGTAACTTCAAGGGATACGAGGAATTCTTTAATAGAGCCCAGAAGTCAGGGATCAAATTTATTCGAGTGAAACTGGAGAATCGGTTTATAACAGAGGATTCCACTACGAAGAATCTTACCGTTCATGCTGAGACTGAAGATGGAAAACCTGTTCAGCAAGAAGTGGAGATGGTTGTTCTCGCAAACGCTGCAGTCCCAACTTCTAAAACGGCTGAACTGGCAAAAATGCTCAATATTCCTTTGAGTAAAGGTGGATTCTTTGCAGAGTGTCAACCTAAAATTCGTCCCATGGACACAGATGTGCCAGGAGTATTCGTTGCTGGTGCATGCCACGGTTTGATTGATATTCCCTATAGTGTTTCTCAAGGGAGCGGTGCAGCTGCTGAAGCTGCAGCTGTTCTTAGTAAATCGTCATGGACAATAGAACCTATCATTGCTAAAGTTAATGAAGACCTGTGTAGCGGATGTAAAGTCTGTACCTCTGTTTGTGGTTACAATGCCATCAATATTGAGAAGATTGATGATAAAGAAGCCGCCCGAGTTACTGTAGGACTCTGTAGAGGATGCGGAATCTGCGGAGCAGCCTGTCCAACAGGTGCAATTACCATGCCAAATTATACTGACAAGCAGATGATCGCGCAGGTTAGAGCCGCTTTGGGAGAAAAGAATTAATCATGACTGAACAGACACATCAAAATAGCGAAGAACCTCGAATAGGCGTCTTTGTATGCTACTGTGGCCTCAATATAGGCGGAGTCGTAGACGTGCCTGACGTTGCCAACTATGCCAGAACACTTCCAAACGTCGTTTACGTCAAAGAGAACCGCTACACATGTGCTGATCCTGGTCAAGAAGAGATTAGGAAAGGCATAAGAGAGTACAAGTTAAATCGCGTTGTCGTTGCTGCTTGTTCCCCTAGGATGCATGAGCCAACTTTCAGAAGAACAGTCTCAGAGACTGGCCTGAACCCATTCCTCTTTGAGATGGCGAACATTCGTGAATTTGCTTCTTGGTGTCATGGAAGTGTGCCGAAGGAAGCAACGGAGAAAGCTAAGGAAATAGTTAAAATGGCCGTCGCTAAAGTTCGCTTACTCCAGCCTCTAGATGTGATAGAAGTTCCTGTTACTCGCAGAGCACTTGTGCTTGGCGCAGGAGTTGCAGGTTCCAGCGCTGCCTTATCTCTTGCGGAGATGGGTTATCCTGTTTATCTTGTTGAGCGGGCTGAGATTATAGGTGGGCACATGGCTCAGTTGGGTAGGACGTTTCCAATATTTGAGTGTTCTAATTGTCCACAGGTGATTCATTGTCCAAGGTTCTCTTGTGTTGCTACTAGAATAGGAGCTGTTGCTACTCATCCAAATATAACGTTGCTTGCCTACTCTGATGTTAAAGAAATAGAAGGAGTCATAGGTAGTTATAAAGTCAAAGTCGTCAAGAAGCCGAGGTTCGTTGACGAGAGAAAATGTACTAGTTGTGGGTTATGCTCTGAGAAATGTCCTGTCGAAGTGCCAAATGAATTTGAAGCTGGAATGGGTATGCGGAAAGCAATCTACATACCATTCAAGAATGCTACCCCATCAACTTACACAGTTGACAAAGATAATTGTCTCTATTTCAAAGATGGAAGCTGTAGCTTGTGCTCGAAAGTCTGTCCAACAGGAGCAGTGGATTTTGAACAAAAACCTGAAGAATTCAAGTTTGAAGTTGGAACTCTCGTAATAGCTACTGGCTTTGACATATACGAGCCTTATGACCTTGCGAATTACGGTTTTGGAAAATATAAGAACGTTGTAACCAGTCTACAGCTTGAGAGGATAATCGACACTGGAACACAGATCACGGGTAAGATTGAGCGGCCATCAGACAAGCGGAAGCCCGAAAGCTTAACCTATATTCAGTGCGTAGGTTCCAGAGACATCAACAAGTACGAGTACTGCTCAGGCTTCTGTTGCATGCTCACGCTGAAAAGCGCAGTGTTCCTCAAAGAAAAGTATGGTGATAACCTAGATGTCAACGTTCTATACACCGATATGAGATCTAACAAAAAAGGCGATGAAGAGACTTTTAGAAAAGCCCAAAATCTAGGAATCAACTTCATCAGAACTAAACTTGAAAATCGGCGAATTATAGAAGACTCTAAGACGAAAAGCTTGGTAATCTACGCAGAGAAAGAGAATGGCGAACCGGTGGAAGTTAAAAGCGATATGGTCGTATTAGCCACAGCAGCTGTTCAAAGTCGAGGCTCAGACGAAGTGGCCAGAATCTTTAACGTAACACGAGGCACAGACGGGTTTTTCATGGAGAGCCATCCAAAACTCAAGCCTATAGACACGCCTGTTGACGGCATATTCATTGCAGGAGGCTGCCAAGGAGCCAAAGATATACCCTACAGCGTTTCTCAAGGTGCTGGCACAGCAGCCAGAGCAACTACAATATTATCCAAGGAAAAATGGGAGATTGAACCCATTATAGCAGTTATCGATGAGAAAAAGTGCCGAAATACCAATGCGAAATGTGGTATATGCGTTAACGCATGTCCTTATACGGCTCCTTCTGCTCCGGAAGGAAAGCCAGCAACAATAAACGCAGCAATGTGCCATGGTTGTGGAACTTGTGTTGCCGAATGCCCTGCAGATGCAATTACCCAAAAACATTTTACTGATGAGCAGATCTTCTCGCAGATCCGAGCTGCCCTTGAGAAAGACCCTGAGAATAAGATTATGGGTTTCCTTTGTAACTGGTGCTGTTACGCTGGAGCAGATTTGGCTGGTACTAGCCGCTTCGAGTATCCTCCAAATATTCGGGTTGCCCGAGTCATGTGTTCAGGAAGAGTCGATAGGGACTTTATTCTTGAATCCCTTCGACTCGGAGCGGGAATGGTCTTCCTCGGCGCATGTCACATGCCCAATGACTGCCATTACATATCAGGAAACGATAAAATGAAGCATAGCATGGAGTCTCTTCATGGCATGCTGACCAAGCTTGGTATGAGCTCGGAGCGACTACGAGTCTCCTATGTTTCGGCTGCTGAAGGCTTAATCTTCGCTGACATTATGAAGGAAATGAAAAAACAAATGGATAGTCTTGGTTTAGAAAAGATTAAAGCAGAGAACGCTAAACTTAGACCTGTCATTGAGAACATGTTGGCAAGAAAAGGTTTGTTTAAAAAGAACTAATTAAATAAAATCTTTTATTTCTCAAGTTTTTTCTTTTTAGAATCTTGTTAAAAACACGTTTCTATAAATTTTTATTTCCATACTTGTGAAGTTGTCTTATCTTGCGTATGATTATTTACTAACAGATTTTTCTTGGTCAAAATGAGCGCTGTAAAGAGCTCAAACGATTTCTGAGGAAAATCTAATTAACTCATTAGATCTACCGCTTTTACATAGGTGTTATCCATGTCAAAAATACCGAGAGTTCTAGTCGGAATTACACTTAATGAAGATGCTATGAAACGACTTAAGCAGGTAGTTGACGTTGATGTAGTTAAGGAAGATTTCATTCAGAATAAAGGAAATCTGCTTAAAATCATTGGAAATTATGAAGGTGTCATAGTCTCTCAACCCATATTCGATAAGGAAGTAATTTCGGAGGCAAAGAAACTCAAGATTATATCTCGGCGCGGAGTCGGCTATGATAGCATTGATGTGAAGTCTGCAACAGAAAGAGGCATTTAAGTGACTGTAACGCCAGGTAATTCGGAAGGGGTAGCAGAAATCGCTTTTGCCCTGATGCTTTCAGGAGCACGAAAGATTCCTCAAGCCAACTCATACGTCAAGAATAAAGAGTGGATGCATAGAACCGATAGAAGTACATTTCTTGGAGTGGAGCTATCTCAAAAGACTCTGGGAATCATTGGCCTTGGGCGGATAGGCTCCATTGTAGCTCGAATTGGAAAAGGCTTTGATATGAAGCTGGTTTACTATGACCTAGAAAGAAACAAGCGATTAGAAGATGAATTATCTATAATGTATTTGCCGCTTGAGCAACTACTCACCGAGTCTGACTTTTTCAATTCATGTCCCATCGACAAGAGAAACAAGAGGATTAATTAGCGAGAAAGAGTTGAAGATCATGAAAAAAGAGGCTATTCTAGTAAATACCTCAAGAGGAGCGATTGTTGACGAGAGAGCCCTCTACGAAGCATTAAAAGAGAAGCGAATCGCCGCAGCGGGTTTGGACGTTTTTGAAGAAGAACCTACAAACTTTAATAACCCCTTACTTACTCTGGAAAATATCATCCTTACTCCGCACATTGCAGGGACTACAAAAGAGAGTAGACAACGTTGTGCGATGATGGCTGTGGATGATACTATTCGAGTCCTTCAGGGGGAGAGCCTCTATACCCTGTAAATCGACTCAATAAGCAAAGAAAATAGATTTGTCTCAAGAGAAGAACACAGGGTGAATATCGTTCTCTGCTGTTTGATACTTGTTACCTGCATTCACATCTGATATAGAAATACTTTCGCCTTTGCATTCTCAGCATTTGTTTCATGTACTTCTTTCGGTGTCCACCCTTCCATGGGATACTTATAGACCACTATTCTTGCTCCCTTTCTCAATTCCTTTGTCAGTTTTAACTTCAAGCGCTCTAATGCTTCAGGGATGAGATAAAGTGTCAATACATTAGCGTCTCTTATGTCAGCTTTGAAGTAGTCTCCCTTCACCACCCGTATCATCTTTCCCAAATTGAGACTTCGAATCCTCTTCCTAGAATCCTTAACTAGCTTCTCCTGTATTTCAATTCCAATCGCACAAGCGCCAAACTCTTTTGCCGCTATAATAAGAAGAGTACCATCGCCAGAGCCCAGATCATAGAAGACTTCTCCTCTCTTCAGATGCGCCACCTCCATCATTTTACGAGCAACTTCTTCGGGAGTAGGAGAGAACCCTGACTCCAATGCCATAAATAACTCAAAACCGGTACTCATACTGCGTATTCTCCTGAAATCTAATCAATAATAATTCTTTGTATAAAGAATTCTGATTTCAGCTTTCTGATTTGACGCTCAAACTCGTTCTTCTCATTCACAAGGTCAAGTACTTCTTCTAAGAAATTGAATTCAAATGTTGGACCCAAGTGGCTTCTTCTGTATCGTTAATCCAGAAATTAGATGTTTTGTAGAAGCGTAGTCTCAATATCAATCTTCCGTCTGCGAACTTTCCCAACTCGAAGATTGGCTTAATTTGTCCCATGGACGCTTAAATTAGATGCAGACATAAAATAAATGTTTTGACGACTTGTAGCGAGAGCGCGTGTGCACTAACTCAATGAAGACCACATTTCTGTTTGTCTATCTGTTTCCGTCTTACCCTCAAATAGAAAGGCGAGGAGAATAGTAGTGAGTAAGTAAATAGTAGTATGTGTATGAGTAGAGAAAAAGATTAAAATTTAAGCATACGCGCTAATATGTGATTATAATTAACTAACTCTTGGGTTAAAAAATGTTATAGTGTATTCATCCATGTTAGATTGTGTGTCCAATTTGTGAGATTACTACCCGTATAGTAAATCTTTTGGTCTATGCTTACTCTATATTCACCCAATATATCTCCCAAGCCTATACTGGTTTCTTCAGCCACAACAGCCCCTTGGTAAAGAGTAATGTGAATTTGACTGTTATATGCAGAACTGTTTCCGACATTCCAGACTTTCCCAGTTACATGCAAATATGGTGTTTGAAGAATAGGTCGTACATCTTCAAAGCTAAGGTCAAGATCTGAAAGCTTAGGCGCTTTAAGCAGATTGTAACTAGTGTTTAAGTTATTGTATTGTGTATTAGAATAAATATGGGTTGAAACATAGTTTTGGTATGTCGTGTTTAGTATAGTCTCTATTGATTGAAGAGCAGTAATTTGACTTTGCAGATTAGTTTTATCGGTGTTTAGCCTGTCAATTTGACTTTGCATACTTGTATAGAAATAGGCATTGGAAACGCCAAGTAACAACACTAATGCAACTAGACCTATTACAATACTAATTCCCTTATTTTGAGATTCTGGCATATAAATCACTAAAGACTATTTAATGAAAAGAATTATTAAAACTAATCGTGTGTATCGCTATTTTTGGGTTTGGGGGTTAAAATTTAATTTTTTACATTTTTGCTCTGGTGCCTGTTTTAGATGAATTGCCCATTTGGGTATTTTGTTGATATCCGAATTATCCTTTCCATAGTCCTAACGCTAATCCTATAATAAATGTGAGAGAAGAGTAAGGAAGCATATCAACTAGTCCACTTCCTGTCCCAATAATGTTTGGTAAAAACTTTAGTGCTTGAGTGAAAATATCTTGATAAGTGATGCTGATCACACCTGTGAAAACAAGCAAAATGACTAAAGCTGCAACTGCGAACATGAGCTTTATCGTGTGCTTAACTATAAAACCAACCAACAACCCGATGATAAATGGCATAATGATAGGTACGATCCAAGCGATCTCAGGAGGAGTCACCATCTACTACATCACTCACCCGCTATCTATTTTCCAGTTACAACATTTTTTCCAGTAAATAATCTATAGACTACTACAATTAAGGCAATCACAAGCAAGATATGTATCAACGCACCTAAGCCAGGTAGAACAATGAATCCCACTAACCACAGTATCACAAGAACAACAACAATTGTCCAAAACAGATCCAATTCTTTTCACAAATATATTATAGAAATCAAGAGAGATTTAAAGCAGTGTGACTGTGAGTATACAGTTACACATAAAGTAATCAAGCTCAGTCTTAAAGTAGCTCGCTATTTGGATTCTTAGACCATCTTTTCTTTGATTCTTTTGCCCCTACCATTTTTTTTCACGGTGTCAGGCTGTTTTTACTTTCTTTTACTTACTTAGGTAGTAGAGGAGCTAAAATTTGCGCGTGACCGCGTGACAAACTATATAGAAGGGATTTTTAAGAGAAAAAGATTAAAAATAATCCCAAACCCAAACTTTGTATTCTTAGTATTTATTCAACGTGCTGGTTGTGTTTTATGAATAGATATATACACCACTTGGCACTATGGCTGAGGATTACTCTGGGCGTTTCACCGCAACGCTTATCTAGCGTTAACAGTTTTTCCTAGACGGAGAGTGTATAATTTGAGTGAAGGAGCAATTGAAGGAAGCCGACCTCAACCTGTTGAAGCTAAGATTGGCGAGTTGACCCCAAATTCTAAAGCGGTAAACGTAACTGCAAAAGTCGTATCTAAGAGCGAAGTGCGAAACACCACGAACGCTCGTGATTATACAGAGCATAAAGTTGCAGATGCATTGGTTGGAGACGAAACCGGTTGTATTTACCTGAGCCTTTGGGACGACAACATTGAAAAAGTCAAAGAAGGTGACACCCTTAACATCAAAAACGGCTACATAAGCCTGTTAAGAGGCAGCATGAGGCTGAGCATAGGCCGTTATGGAAGCTTTGAAATTGTCAAAGAATCCCAAATAAAAGAAGTAAACACTGAAAACAACCTCAGCAACAAACAGTATGAACAGGAAAGACGCTTCGAAAGATACGGCGGAGGTGGCTCCGGCGGTTATAGAGGCGGGCAACGCGGATACGGCGACAGACGAAGCGGCGACTATCAAAGAAGAAGATACTAAAAAAGTCTTTAGCAGCAGCTGGCTAAGGAAGGACTGTCAGCATATGTAGAGACTGCTATCAGAAGTATCGGCAATACGGTCAATCCTAAATAATATTATTTTTAATCCTTTAATGTTCTTTTTCTTAGGAGTTGTTAGAGTGGAGTTGAAGTTGGGTATATCTTCGAATGCACTGAAAGGCATGAAGCCAAGATAGTGTGGATTAGCGAAGACAAGAAGGTTGTAGCTGTTAGATGTCCTCAAGAACATTTAAGTAAAGTAGTGAAAGCAGCTGGTCAAACAGAACCTGCCCAGTCATATTGAAATCATCCTAGGGAGGAAAGACAAATATACGTTAAGAAACTGGTTTTTATCATCAACATCTAATCAGGTTTTGTCTCTAGAAGTACTAGACTACTATGCGAAATGATCCTTCAGCTACAAAATATTATTGTTGTTCTAGCTAGCTTATGACCTAAATCAGGTGTCCATTCCTTATCAAAGCTCCCGTCAATCGAAATTTGCTTAAGGGAAGATAACTAGGGAAATGATAAGCTCCATATTGCTTAAGCTATATTCCAGATCGACTTGATAACGTATATGCATTATTAAGACTGGTCAGAAGTTTTTCGCGACAAATGGACATTGAATTGAAATAATCTGACAAGTTCTCTGCGTGCGTGGTGCTAATTTAAGCGGAGAAATCTATAGTATTCGCACCCAATAAGGAATTTAATACGATCAGACCCGCCATCTGAACACATTTGAACTTGGTCAAAAATGGGGAACGGTATATTGCACAGCACTATTGCTTTACCCGGGCTACCATACATTAATGTGTGCTAAGTAAAAAGATGGGAAGTATATTTACGTCTGGACAATGCACATGCGATAAGGCTGCGACAGGTAATGGAAAGGCTTTAGTTTCACCCTACCTAAGATTACTCATTTAGCCGCTCATTAGTATAAGGGGATTTTATGGGTATTCATATAGCAGTCATAGGGAACGGCAGGATAGGTAGACCGACGGCTTACTCGGTCTTGAATGAGCGATTGGCAGATGAGATTTCGCTTGTTGACATTAAGCCCAGACTTTCTTGAGCTTTTGGTGAAGAGCTTAGGCACGCGGCTGCAAGCCTAAGATACGATGTGAAGATACATGCTTACGAGAAGGATGATGATGTTTCGGGCGCTGATCTGATTGTTGTTTGCGCGGGACAGGCTAGGATGCCTGGGGCTTCGATAAGCCGAAGAGACTTGGTGGTGGAGAACGCTAAGATCATACGTGAAGTTGCCACAGTTGTGCCTTCTAAAAATCATAGTGCCAAGTTCATCATAGTCTCTAACCCTGTTGATGCGATGGCAACCCTGTTCAAGAAAGTGTCAAGGGTGGACTTCGTCATAGGGACGGGTGACCAACCTGATACCATGAGGTTTCGGACGAAGCTTTCGACGGAGTTGGGTGTTCCGGTGTCTGAGATAGAGGGCTTTGTTGGTGGTGAACATGGGTCAGCAGCCTACGCGCTCTGGTCAACCGTAAGAATCACCAATGCACCACTTGAAGACTATCTTAAGGTGACAGGGAAGACACTTGACAGATCGGCTGTTGTGGATTATGTGAGGAAGATTTCAATGGAAATTGTTGAGGCTATAGGGGCGACTGAATATGGGCCAGCCGCAGCCTTCAGAGACATCATCCGCTCAATAGTGCAGGATAGAGGAGAAATCTATAGTATAGCCGTAGCCTCGAAGCTCCCAGGATTACCTGAAGCTGTAAACGTGAGTATCCCAACAAGCCTTGGGCAGAGAATCGGCCCGAACATCTGGAAAGACCTAACAGTAGAAGAACAGAAGAACATAATCGAAGCTGCAAAGATAATCTATAAAAACTATCTAACAGGATATTAAAGTACAGAACCAACCTAGACATCATTTAGCACATCTCTGCAATCGATCAATCAGCGCACTAACCCATACTAGAAGAGCATCTAACCTTTAAAAAACAGAGGAGCATATTCAAGTTCAGACATGATAACCTCTCCTCAAGTTATGTCTAGACTTAAATCATCTTAATATACATAATACGTGCTATGCATCCCAATCGAGTAGACTGACCCCTTTTTCCATCCCGCAAGAGGAAAGTCACATTCTCAGAATCAAATAGTGGAAGTTCTGAAATTTGTTGATTTTAAGATTATTATAGCTGCGTTTTCTGGTTTTTCAACCTTTGTCGCATTTGTAGCTAGATCTCTTCTTGTGCCGCTGTATGGGATGAATACATTGTCTTTGTCAGCAACAGAAGTCGGGTTAATTCTGAGTTTTTACACCGTCTTGAATATGTAGTAGCTATGTCCGGCGGTATGATAGTTGATAAGTATGGGAGAAAAGTAAGTATCATTTTGAGTCTTATGGTATCAGCTTTGTCTTAGGCTCTTATTCCGCTTTCCACTGAATTTGTCAGTCTTCTCTTGTGGGCAGCACT
>JAUPKU010000097.1 GCA_030837285.1 Thermoproteota archaeon
CTCTCCGGTGGAGCAACATTAGCATTCATTAGTGGTATAGATTCCGCATTCTACGCTTCGATTGTAATCTCAGTAAGGGCTGGAATCCTATCTTTTGTTAGAGGGAAAGAAGCCCGAACTAGAGTTTAATATGCTCTTTCGATTGTAAATCTCAATCCTCTTGGATAACAATTGAGAAGTATCTACTTTAGAATAGACGCTTTCTGCAATTTTATTTTTTCTTTTATAACATGCTTCTAAAACTGCCCTTTAAAAGGTTAAAGCGAACTAGACTAGAAACGTAAATACAAGGCTGCATATATCTTTCTTATTGAAATCTTGAGATGATGATTTAAAGTTCATAGAGGAGGCTTAAGTTAGTTGGTTAGTTTGAAGATTCTTGTTTTGAATTCTAATGCTATCTTTTTGGATGGGTTGAAAAGTCGGATTCCAAAAGATTGGCATCTTGTAACCATATCACCATATTCCGAAGAAGCACTGTTAAAAGTGGTTGGAGACATTGATGTTATTGTTGGTACAAGAGCATCAGCGAGACTGATTAATTCTGCTGAGAAGCTGAAGATGATTCAGACGATAGGGACTGGAGCAGACGGAATAGATGTTGACGCAGCTTCTGAGCGGAGCGTTGTAGTTTGTAGTGCCGTGGGGCTCAATGCTGTTCCTGTAGCTGAGCATGCGATGGCTCTGTTGTTGAGTCTTGCCAAGAATATTACTGGCTTGGATAGGAGGATTCGCAGTGAGGGCTGGCCGAGGTTACCCTCCAAGCTGCTGAGGGGGAAGACTTTGGGGATTGTGGGACTCGGGAGCATCGGGGTAGAGGTTGCTAAGAGGGCTCGGGCTTTTGATATGCGAATATTAGCTGTGAAACGGAATGCTTCTGAGGAACTTCGAGTCAATCTAGGGCTTGAGTTTCTTGGTGGTCAAGAAGCGCTTCCCCGTATTATGGAGGAGTCGGATTTTATCGTTCTTAGTATTGTACTTACCCCTGAGACTAGGAATATGATTGGCGAAAAGGAGCTCCGTCTAATGAAGAAGTCAGCATATTTGGTGAATGTCTCTAGAGGCGGGGTTGTTGATGAAGAAGCTTTGATCAGAGTCTTGAAGGAGGGCTCTATTGCTGGGGCAGGTCTAGATGTTTTCAGAGTTGAGCCCGTAAGTTTAGACAATCCTCTATTGAAATTGGGGAATGTTGTCTTAACACCTCATGTTGCTGGTGGCGGGGGAGTAGAGCTTATGGATGAGAGGGCGGACTTTATAGTGGGGAATATTGTGAAGCTAGCTTCTGGAGAGAGACCTGAGAAGGTTGTCGACCCTAAGCTAAAGTACGTTACAGAATAATGATCTACTACTATACGTAATTCTGACGAGCACGCGCCCTTTCCGTCAATTTAAATGTATTTTCTTCTTTTTTTTTGGTTTGAGGATTAGATCTTAATTCTCAATATTACTACGAGCGAAAGTTCGGTAACTCCGGAAAGCATGTGTATTTAATGGGTTTTTCTATCTGTTTGTTCAGCGGTTGATTCTTGTTCCGTGCGCTTACCTCTTAGCAATGAGGGTATTAGGGCGACGACCATTATTATGCTTAGGATTAGGAAAGTTCTACTTAAGGCTGCCTGAAAGATGAGAAGCTCGCCAGAACTGGTGAGCTGGCTGCTGCTTACCAAGGTGGAGAGCTTATCGTAAGAAATAACGGTTGACATGAAGATCATAGCCAGTGGTATACTAAGGACATTTCCTGTCTGAACAAGGGCTGATCTGACTCCATTGGCGACTCCACGTCTTGAGGCGGGGACGCTGCCCATTATCGCGCTTACGTTCGGGGATGAGAATAGACCGCGTCCAATACCGAACAGGACCAGACTGATTATTATAGAGTAGTAAGTAGAATTGATATTTAATGCGGAAAACCATGCAAGTGAAACCGCATTGACTGCTAAACCCGCGGAACTGATCCCTCGGCTTCCAAGTCTGTCTGATAGCATCCCAGTTATCGGAGACATGACCAATACCACCAAGGACATAGGTATGAGCAATAAGCCTGCTAAGACTGGATCATAGCCCAAGACTAATTGAAGGTAGAGAGAGATTAGGAATGGAACACAATTAAAGGCTAGGGTATTCAAGAAGCTTGTCACGTTCCCTGCTGCGAACGCCCTAATCTTGAAGAGGGTTAGATCAATTGTTGGGAACTTCACTCTTCTCTCGACGAGGATTAATATCGGGAACAGCGAAAGACCCGCTGTAAGGAGAAGCAGATTTTGCATACTAAGGAGATTGCCAAATGTCAGAGAATACAGGACTATTGCGAGGCCTGTGCAGTAGAGGCTTGCGCCTGTGAAGTCGAATTTCTCCTCTGTCTTCCTCCTGCTAATCTCCTTCAGTCTCTTGTAGGCCCAGACGGTTCCGAAGATCCCGACAGGAACGTTGATGAGGAATAGCGACCTCCAGCCGAACAGTTGTATCATAACTCCGCTAACGGTGTAGCCCAATGCAGAGGCAATATTGACTGCCATCATGTTTATTCCGAGTCCAGTGCCAAGCTGATTTCGTGGGAAAGCATCAGTGATGATTGCTGCACTATTTGCTATTAACAAGGCTCCACCAACACCCTGAAAGAGTCGAAATAAGACTAGCTGCTCACCACTTGCCGAGAAGCTACAGATAAGTGAGCCTACAGTGAAAATGACAAATCCGATGTTGTAGAGTCTAACCCTTCCATACATGTCTGCAATGCGACCGAGCACAACCAGAAGAATGGTCATCATAAGCCTGTATCCAGTGATTATCCACACGCCGTTAACCATGGTCGTGTTTAGGTCCTGCAGTACTGTTGGAAGACCAATTGTCACGATGCTATTGTTTAGACCAGACATGAAGGTACCGACGGTCGTTACAGTCAGTGCAACCCACTTGTACTCCATGAAAGGAAATTAGTACTCCTGTATGTCTTTTAACTGTTTTGGGTCATTCAGAAAGCTGTCTAACATGAAGATGGCTTACAGTGAAAGTATCTAGAATGTACTTCTTTTGGGAAGTCGCCAAGAGTAGCAACGGATGAAAAGGAAGTCGTTCTGGGTGTGTTCGCGTATCGATCGATTCGCTACCTTTTATCAGTTTATAGAATTTAAGATTCAAGATTGATTGAAGACCGTCAACGCTACGATTTTCTGACCCGCGCTAAATTCGTTGACAACTACCGCCAGCTAACAGAAAGGTTCTGTACAGGTTATGGCTACTGTCAACCCTGCCCATAGGGCGTGAGAATACCTGAAATTTTCAGACTTTTGAACATCAATAATGTGTATAGTGTGGAGAAGTGGGCGAAAGAGCAGTACACCCAAATGCGACAAAGTGGTTCCTTCGACAGAGGAAGTGCTGATCTATGCATCCAATGCGGACAATGTGAAAAAAAGTGCCCACAGAAAATCAGTATACGAGATTACCTGAAGACAGCACATGCCATGCTAACAAGTTCTTAGGAAAGCAATCAATTATCGCTCGCGAATCTTAAGAGTTTCCTCTCTTGAGAGATGCATTATTTTATAGGGACACCACTCTTGAAAAGCTCATTAGCCTTCATGATGTATTCTTCTAGGATTTCTCTAGCGAGCATATCTTAGCCTAATGTCTCAATTTGAAGAAGATTGAGTCCTCCTTCTTAACAAGCTCTATTCTGTTTTCTCTAATTAGGGCATCGAGGTGGGCAAGGACTACTCTGTCAGGTCCAGGATTAGGAATAATGTAGCCGGGTCCAAGTCGGGGGATAATTAAGCTTGACATCTCCGCTGCTCCCAAGGGTCTGCGATAGGTTCTCAGCAGCCAGAGTATCATATCTTGAACTCCGTTGTTGATGGAGACTGTGTGTTCGATCATTCCTCTGGCTTCTCGACCTCTAAGTATGGCTTTCGCATACAAGAGGTAGTTATGTGCTGGGAGGAGCATTCTAATGCTCATCTCGCTTAGCATAGTCATGGATTCGTAAAGGCCTGGCACATCATTGTCCATCATGTAGACGGAGGTGTCTCTAATTGCTCCTCGTCCGAACAAAGCGTCTCCTGAGAAGAGGATTGCCTCATCCCGATCGTAGAAGCCGAGGCTGTCAGGAGAGTGGCCATGGATTGGAATGCACTCTAGACTAAGGGTGCCGAGGTCCACTACTTCATAGTTCTTCAATCGGCGATCCACGCTGCGTGGTTTTAATGGTCGGCGAGGTCGATTTCTCACCGCCTCCTGCTCTTTTTTAGAGAGGAGGTGATCAAAGAGTGCGAGAAGCCGCTCCTGTTTCTTCTTTGGGTCTTCCAGGGCTTCGGCTCCAACTTCGGATAGAGCCACTTTGGCACCTGTGGCTTCCTTAATTTCCTCATCTCCGTCGACGTGGTCGAAGTGACTATAGGTGTGAAGGATCAGGGAGACATCGTGAGGATCGCGGTTGAACTTCTTTAGGAAGGGGAGGACTCCTGTCTTCCAAAATCCCGAGAAGCCGGTATCTATAATTGTTACTCATCGCCAAGAATTACACTCACAGTGGTGTAAATCAGTGGGTCAACATTGTTGATTACTTGCACGATGGGGCATTTTAGGACGTGTATGTATTTGGTTGCTTTCATTATTAACCCTCAATTATACCTGGTTTATATTTCTAAATAAGCCTGATAAGGCTTGTTCTGGGATTGCTGACTTCTTCATGGAACTTTTATCTAGAGGATTGGACATTCATTTGTAAGATTCTCTTGGTTAATTTCTACTCCTAGCCCTAGTTAGTTGGTCAATTTTAGGTAGCCGTTTTATGACAGGATTTAATGCATATGCGCATGTATTTAACAAGTCTTATATCTGTTCTTCTTAACATGTACTTCCGAAGGGATAATGATGGAACAAGAGTTTAAGACGGTTTTTAATGGTGCGGAGACAACTGTGAAGCTGTCATCGGAGAATGTGAATGCAGTACTGTCTTTTCATGATCGACCTGCACTAAAGAATCCTGAGGAGAAGATACAGAAGCTTCTTGAGGATCCAATAGGCTGCAAGAAGCTTGTTGATATGGTCAAACGGTGCCGTCATCGTAGACAGGGAGAAGTGTATAAGCTGCAGTAAATGCATTGATGCTTGCCCTATAAGAGACTATAGCTAAACAGAAAAAGGATGATTCCCGAGATTGATGCGAGGTTGATCGCCGCTCGGGTGCGAGAGCGAGAAAGTGTAGTCTCCTGTTCTCGTTTTGGTTTCTCTTCAACATACCTGTACTTGTAAATGAAGTAGAGCATTAGTCCTATGACTACTGCTCCCGCTATCACACCGATGACTAGGAAGAGGCTAAATAAGTTCCAAGCCACTGCCGAAGGTGGAACAGGTAAAGAGATTTTTTCACTAGCCCTAAGCTTTCGAAGGTATACACCTTCAACTCCTCTATGATATTATGATGACACCGTACATTCCAAGAGGATCATCATGGCCTGCTATTGGACACAGATAGTAGTACGTTCCTGCTTTGTTTGGTGTGAACGTGACAGATCCTTTGCTTCCCGGCGTTATATAATTTGAACTAGAACCAATAGCTGCATTGAAGACAGTTGTAGCAGTAATTGAGTTCTGGTCCTTAAGAACCCAGGCATGAGGTTGTGTTCCAACATTTATGAATGTCATATTCACTGCATCGGTAGTCTTGAAGTGAAGTGTGGGACCAGGAGATGTTAAGGTACTTGAGCTATTCCCAAATCCATATTTTGATGCTGAGATTTCCCCTCCATACAGTACAACGGATACTGTCACGGTTTGTGATGGTGTTTTTTGCATGAAAAACATATAATATGATGCTGCACCAACCACTATTACTATGATGACAATTAACGATAGTATTAGAATTCTATTATTTGCCAAATCTTAACTTTTTCCTCCTACTTCATTGGTATTTATACCATTTCTGACTAAATCGAGGATGTTCACTTAAGGTTGTGTTATTGTCATATGACAACAACAAAATAAAATCCCTCTACTAGTGGAAGACGTGGATTCTAATCATCTAATTATTCTCTGCCTTGATTATTACGTTTTTTCTCACTTTATTGAAAAGAGCGAGGAAAAGTTAAAGAATCATTTGAAAGTTTTATTTTGTAAGAGCGATTTTAGATGGAAAAAGTTCTCAAAGAATTGAAGAACATTGAGGATGAAGCTGATAAGATACATTTGGCAGCTTCTGAAAAAGTCTCAAGATTTAATCGAATTAGCCCATAAAGAGAGTGAAGAGCTAATTACAGATGCCGAAAAGAAAACCAAAGAAGAAACCACGATTTTACTAGATGAATTTTGAAAAGAAATGGAATTAAAACAAAATAGTGCTCTGATGGCATCTGATTCTAAGATTAAGAAGTTGCAGCAACTAGCCGACAAAAACTCTGCCGTAGCTATCCATGAAATATTCAAAACAGTTGTCGGAGTAACAGAATAGTGAACACTCCAGCTTATTCTAAAGTGGCTATTAAGGCCGCAGCGGA
>JAUPKU010000098.1 GCA_030837285.1 Thermoproteota archaeon
ATTGGAAAAGTGGCGTTGGGTATGAATGGATCTTGGTTTGTACCCGTCACTCCGATTGCCTGTTCCCATGCATTGTAATAAGGAACGGCTTGATCATAGGTTATTGGCCAGTCCTCAAGGTCGTGATTGCTTGGGAGTACTGATAGTCCTGGGCTGTTGATTGTCCTTGTTAGTGCTTGGAATGCCCATGGGCCAAATCTTCCTAAACCGCCTCCCCAATGTGCGCCTACGCCACCAACACCCCAACCTGCTGCATGATACTGAACCAATTTGGTATATTTTCTAACGGGGAGAGCAAATTGGTTACTGTTGTTCCTAATTGTGAAAGTAGCTATCGGCAATGGTTGGTCGAATTTTCTCTCCACAGCGATAGCCCATTCATCATGGATGTTTTCGGGAGCCCAGTCCACAGCATAATTCCAGAATGGGCCTCTTTCAATTCCTACTACAGAATAGCCAGCTGTTGAAAGTTCAGCTGCTACTGGTCCTCCGCAATGTCCTAAACCAAGGACAACTACGTCTACTTTTGGATGTGTTATTGGTGTTGACATTTTTACATCCCCGTCTTCTGAATATCACCTAAGCTCTTAGGCGATAATCTTGTAGGCGTGGTTGCTACCATCAATTGTTTAGTAGTGTAACCTTGATCCTGTCCATCGTTGACTCCGGTTGACCCCATGAGCTGCCAACTTGCCATTCCTATGTTGCCTCCATATAGCGGGTCAGTCATGAATCCAGCTATTACCATGTCATAAAGTTCATTGAAGAATTCAGCTGGTTGTGGTCCCAGAAAATTAATCGGTTTATTATCGTACAAGTCTTGCAAAACTTTTGTCCGATTATCAGAAGAAAGTGTATCGAATTTTCCTCCATAGGCGCTCTGTGAATATGCTTGTATATATGCTAGTCCTTTTTGCCAATATTCCCTGAGATTAAAAGGATATTGATAACTAGTTCCTGCCTGAAGTCTAGGCGCTATTGTTCCTCCAGAGTATGTAATACTCTGGACAGTTAGTGCCCCTTGGTTAGGCTGCACGAATGGTCCTTGCAGGTACATGTTACCGCCTTTTCCATAGCTTCCAGCCAGTTGATTGTCTATGAAGTAGATGACGCCTGCCTCTTTTCCTCCAGGTCCATTAGAATCCGTAGGTATCATCGTTTCAACTATAGCTTCTACAAGCGTCTGCTCATCAGGATTGAGTGTGAGGAAGCCCTGATGCTGTAATGACGTATCTAATTTATTTTGAAGGCTGCTGACTTGAGTGTTAAGGTCGCTGATTTGTTTATTGTCGTTTTGAATTTGATTATTGAGAATTGGATACTCGACTACAGTTACCGCTCCTGCACCGATTGCTCCTGCAACTAGGTATTTGATGAATTGTCTGCGTGTTGTAGTATTATTTTTCGTCATTTTTCATCAGTTAAGAAAAGTCCTAAAAAGAAATAAGGAATTGTGATTGTCATTTCACAACAACAATCTATTACTCCTGATTCAATTGAGAGTGTACTATTTGTATTATCAAACTTCTTCAATCGATTTTTCAATCCATCAGAGATAGTAGTCTGATAATTTTCACTTAATTTTTCTGCAGATATTTAGAAAATAGGATTTCAAATTAGCAGCTTAGTATGATTCGATATGGACATCTTATGCTTTTTTCATTATCTATGGAACTTTGGTATTTCCTTTGACTCAATAAATTGGTCTATCCCTAGCATAAGCGAGGCTACGTCGTATGCTCTCCTGACAGTTGATATCTTTATCTTTGCCGATTCTAGACAGGCTTCTTCGGAACACCCTGATACACCTAAACCGTAAGAATAAGAGCCATTTGAGTGGTGCATTTTGAGTTCAGCTATTAAGTCGATCGGGTTTAGGCCACAGTTTTCTGCCAGACTTGTGGGTATCTCTTCTAGGGCATGTGCAAAGGCTTCTATTGCCAGTTGTTCCTTTCCTTGAAAGTCTCTGGCGTAATCTTCCAATTCTCGAGATACATGCATCTCTATTGCTCCACCACCATGTATTACTCTGGCATCCTCTCGGAAAATCTTAATTGCTGTCATGGAGCTGCGAATTATCTTTTCTGATTCATCTAGGATTGTCGGAGTGTTTCCTCTCAGCAGGAAGGTTGCTCCTCTACAGCCATGAACGGCGGTTACCTTTTCTGAGTGCACCTGCCTCTGTTCCACATTCTCAGCGTATCCTATATCCTGTTCTGTTAGATATTTCTCGCTACCGACAATCTGCGCGCCTGTGGCTTCTGAAGATTCCTTCAGTTCTTCTCTGTCTACGCTTTCGAGGGCAAGTATTCCATGGTCTGCGAGTAACCCCTTGATCTTATCGTCTATTGGCTGTCCACAAAGGATGAAGTTTATCCCCTTTTGAGTGATATGCTCTACTGCTGTGTACTTCAGTTTGTTTTCCTCGGTCTTGTAGTCACTTGCAATTTGAGGTTTGTTTACATTGAGTACTATGGGAAAATGGCCTTCTCCGTTCATCTTGATCTCTAATCTGTTTATTCCAATTTTTCCCGAAATGATGGCTATACGTGGCTTTTGGATCATCTCTGGCATGTTGGGGGATGCTCTAAACTTCTTCAGAATTATTCCATTTATGAATTCTGTGTCGTTGATGCTCCCACCGGGATATTTTAGTATTTGAAGTCTCTCGCCTTTAAGAATGCCCTCTATTGTCAATATTTTAGATGCGTCTTTGATCATCTGGCATAAGGCTGGTGTGGCGAAGCCTCTACCGCAGTCCACAACCTCTAGTATGTCTTTTATAGAGCCTCTCCATGGTTCTGCTTCGCTATTTATTATTTCGATGGATTTTTTAGTTGCAGATCGGAAGCCCTGGAGGATTATCGTTGGATGAACGCGCTTTGACATGAGTTGTTCAGCTCTTCTTAAGAGTCCTGAAAGAATAATTACAAAAGAGATTACTCCGTCTCCCAATTCTTGCCGCTGTATCTTTGCTGCTTCATTAATTATAGCTGCTATGGGGTATTGGATTGTGAGTTCTTCTAGGACTACGAGAGGGTCTTTCGTTATTTTAACAATCTGTTCAGGGCCGCGATTGTAGTTGATCATTTTGTAGGCGCCTTTAGGGCCAAATGATGATCGAATCTTGTCTGCTACGAGCGTGGCAATAGCGAGATTCTGGCGCCACGCGTCTTGACCGCTATGAATATTATAATTCTTTGAGATTATGTTCTTCAACATCTATTTTCGCCGGATTTTCGCGACTTGCTTTATTGAAGGATCCATTGTCTTTCTTCTACCGTCTCTTTAATTTGTGGATCTACCACATTTGGGACAGAACGGGGTTCCTGAGAGAGTATTCTCTCCGCAGAATTTGCACTCATTATTTCTAAACAGCCTAAATTTAGGGATGGCATCATTGTTATTGTATCTTCGAGCGAAGAGAATTCCTCCTTCAATGAGCATTAGCATTGGAATGAGTAGTAATATGTTACTCACCATCGAACCATCAGGTGTTACCCACATAGTAAGAACAAATAGGCCAATGTAAACGTACTTTCTGTTTTTTGTGATTATTTTTGTTTGTATAATACCGAATTTAACGAGGATAACAAAGAAAATGGGGGTAGTAAAGAATAATCCCATCATTAGAGTTGTATTAAGGACAAGAGTGTAAAAAGACATTACATCTATGAATGGTTCTATATCGATGAAACTGAAGAAAGGCATCATGGCTCTCATCATCAGAGGATCGAGAACATAATATCCAAATAGTAGTCCCGTAATGAAAAGAGCAGAGAATGCTGCTAGAAAAGGGAAAACTGCCTTGCGTTCATTTGAATAGAGGGCTGGGTTAATGAATCTGTAAACACGGAATGCTAGAACAGGCATTGTTATTGTAGCTGCTACTATAGCTGATGCGATAACGTACAACTGTATTGGATCAGTAAAAGTTAATCCAATCAGTGTTACCCTTGTAGGGAGTACATCATCTTTAATCCTTTTTAAGATGGCAGCTATGAGAAATTGGTAGTTATTTAGATTGTTTATGAAATCGGTATTAGCAGGAAATGTTAGTAAAAGAACTAACGAAGCCATGTACGTTATCATTACGATTTTTAGGGACTTTGCTAACTCTTCTACATGATCCCAGAAGCCCATCGCCTTTGATTTTCCCTCTTCTATGAATTCCTCGTCATCCAATCTCGTCAAAGTAACATCTCCGATGACATAAAAAACCTATTAGATGAAGAGAAAAATGCCTTGAAGATTCTGAGCTGGTGGAGTTTTAGAAGGCGTTCTTCTTTTCAAAGCCGTATTTGTCTACAATTTCTTTTGATATCTCCGCTCTTGTCTTCCCTACTGTGTTTATGCCCAACTTCTTAGCAGTTTCGATCAATGTATCGTCACTAGATACCGAATCATTTTTTTCTGTCGAAGTTCCTCCCTTTGAGTCTAGTGAAGCAGCGTTTTTGGCAGCATCCACGTATTCCTTAGAAGCTTTTGAGAACTCGCCCCTTGCCTGGCCTAAGCCTCTTGCCAGTTCCGGAATCTTCTTTGGTCCCCATAGTAGAATTGCTGCGCCAACTAGTAGAATTGCAATCCATTCCCATCCTTCAATCATTTTTCATTTCCTCTGTTCTTCCGTTTTACAATTACTTTGTATTGAACTATTAAGAATATGTAACTGTGATTTTACAACAACAAATTTTTAAAAGAAAAAGGATTTCCCTTTACAAAGTACAACATAGAAAGAAATCAAACTACTTAGAAATGCAAGTTTTGCAGCATTTTTCATTAGTCTAGGATATCTTTCAGTAGTCTTGTTGATAATGTATCTCCAGGGAATAAGAGATCTATTTCCTCTCAACTCTTCAATTCTACTCTTACCTGATTATGTCATTAGTAGTTTCCTCGGACTTTTCATGGGAAGACTCTCTGACAAATATAGTTCTAGAGAGATGACCAGCTTAGGAATAATCTTCCTTGGGATTGCTACATTGATTTATCTCATCCTTCAAGAGAACTCTTCATTATACCTTGTCTCGGCAAGGTCATTAGTATCCGGTATTGGCACATCAATGTTTTTCCCGGCAAACAACAGTGCTGTAATGGCTAACGCGCCATCAGCATCTTACGGAAGTATTTCTGGTCTTCTGAGAACGCTGCAAAACGTAGGATTTACTGGGTAGCTTCGTCTTGGCAATCTCTGTTGCATCAGCTTCAATACCTAGGGACATTGTATTTCAGGTTTTTATAGGAACTGTAAATCTCTCCGGTGGAGTAACATCAGCATTCATTAGTGGTATAGATTCGCTTTCTACGCTTCGATTGTAATCTTAGTAATAGCTGGAATCCTACTTTTGTAAGAGGGAAAGAAGCCCGAACTGGAGTTTAATATACTCTTTCGATTGTAAATCTCAATCCTCTTGGATAACAA
>JAUPKU010000012.1 GCA_030837285.1 Thermoproteota archaeon
ACTGCCAATCCAAAACTACCCCGTAGAAGTTACAATGGCGAAGATTGAAAACAAGATGGTAGTTGACCCATCCCTTGAAGAAGAAGGAGTTACCGAAGCTCAGATCACAATCGCAGTAGGTCAAAATGACGAGATATGCGCTATCCAAAAGAGCAAACCTGGTTCCCTCACACAAGCAGAGGTACTCGAGGCAGCCAATACCGCAAGGAAAAAGGCACGAGAGATTAGAGAAAAAATTCTAGAGGGAATGAAGAGTGAGTAAAAGAAAAGAAGGCAAAATAGTAGGCCGCCTAGGCGCTAGATACGGGCGAACAGTAAGAAATAGGGTTGCAGCAATAGAAGAAAGTATGAAGAGAAAGCATACATGCCCGAGCTGTGGACACAGATCGGTGAAAAGGGTAAGCGTCGGCTTGTGGCGATGCGACAAATGCAGTTTCACGTTCTCAGGAGCAGCCTATTCACCTACAAGCAAGGTTGGAGACGCAGCTAGAAGAAGCATTAGAAAAGAGACTGTAGTATAAGGAAACCTTTTTTCTCTATTTCCTACAAATAAGGAAAAACTCTATTCCATCATTTTATTCTATCGAGCTAAGAGTTTCCTAATTCTTCTATGGGAATTTTCTTTTTTTTTTATCCAGTAATTCTTTTTCAGGTTTTCATTAAAATTTTAACCACTTTCGGAGTACACACTTAAGCTTAGAATGTTCTTCACCAAATCACATATAGGATTCTTCGTAAGATCATTAACTGTCCCACTTTGAAGAATCTTCTCCAACTGTATCATAGCAATTCTGTCACCAAGATCAGAAGAATCCCTTGGATCATACGATATGCAGAGGGTGGTTGCTCCCACTTTCCTAACAGTTTCTTAAAGGTTCTTTCTGATCTCGACCTTCGTTATCTTATCAATGCTACTAAGTGGCTCATCAAGCAGTATCGAAGGCTGATTGCGAGAATTCTTGCTAAAGAAAACCTCTGTTTCTGACCAGCATTCAACTCATTTGGTTTTCGTGGTCCAAGTTCATCCAATGATTATTGGAGTGTTGATCGAAACTTTCCGAAAATCGCTATCATCGTTTAGGGTTAGGTTGTAACAGCTTTAATTACATGAACGTGTTGTAGTTGAATTTGGTGATTTAATGAAAATTACTGGTATAGAGACATTTCTTGTGACTGAACGTTGGCTCTTCGTCCGTATTGACACAGATGAAGGCATTTCGGGGGTGGGAGAGTCTGGATTCTGGGGGTATCCAAGAGGAACGCTAGGAGTCTTAGACACAGTGGAGAAGTATATTATTGGCAAGAATCCGCTTCAGATGGAACATTATTGGCAATATATCTATAGGAATAATCATTTTAGAGGTGCTGCTCTAGGAGGAGCACTGAGTGCATTAGACATAGCTCTTTGGGATATAGCCGGAAAGTACTATGAGGCTCCTGTTTACCAGCTTTTAGGAGGGAAAACGAGGAATAAAGTCCGGCTTTACATTCACGTTCGGGGTGAGACTGCTGAAGAGTTGGCTGAAGACGCTGTTAGAGCGGTGAAGAAGGGATTTACTGCTGTAAGATTCAGTCCATTCCCAAAAGACTTTGAGAATATGACAAAATCAGAACTTATATCAAGTAGTGTAAGCCTCATGAAGAGGGTTAGAGAAGCAGTTGGAGAGAAGATTGATATTTGTGTTGATGTGCATGGTCGTTTGCCACCTAGCGAAGCTATTGTGCTGGGAAAAGAATTAGAGAAATATCGTCTTCTATTCTACGAGGATCCAACTGTTCAAGATAGCGCCGATGCTGTTGCTCAGGTAGCTCGAGGAACTTCCATCCCCATTGCTACAGGTGAGAGACTTCATACAATCTATGAGTTTAAAGAACTCTTGGAGCGAAGAGCAGTTGCTATGGTTCGACCTGACTTATGCTTGGCTGGAGGACTTACCCAGTGTAAGAAGATCGCAGCTCTTGCTGAGGCGTTTCAAGTGGGTGTTGTCCCTCATAATCCACTTAGCCCCATTAGTACCGCAGCCTGTGTCCAACTTGATGCTTGCATCCCCAACTTTGTTATACAAGAGTATATGGGAGAAGACAAGCCACCCAAGTCCGAGATTGTGAAAACGGCGTTGAAGTTGGATAAAGGTTCAATCATCATACCTGATACACCGGGAATAGGGATTGAGCTAGAGGAAAAGGCGTTGAAAAAGTATCCTTACACAGTTAGAGTGCTTGATACAACCCTTCGAGATGATGGATCTGTGGTTGACGTCTAGATTTCAAAAAATCTAGTAAGTTCGCGCGCGCTAACTAGTAAATAGACAGGGATTACTTCAAAGTTATATCTTAACAATCATGACCGTTTAGCAAGAGCAAAACAGAAACTCACCTTAAATTTGATGACTATCCTCTTACGCAGATAATCATTTTCAGCTGATGAACTTTCTATTAATTGACTTTGATAGAATGGGAAATGATTAAGAGATACTTAATAGAAGCAGATTAGGAGAGAAATTCAGGCTAAGAGGTCTCGTCTGTAGAAGGTTTAGTGATTATGGACACTGTTAAGATGAAGGGATTTAAGAAGCTTACGCGAGTGGATGATGCGTTAAATGAATTCCTTGTCAAAGGAGCGATGAGGAACCAACTGAGTGAGACTGTTCGTACTTTTGATGCTTTGGGTAGAATCTTGGCTGAAAATGTCATAGCAGGGACTGATGTCCCAGCCTTTGATAGATCAGCAGTTGACGGATACGTTGTAAAGGCAGAGGAAACATATGGAGCATCACCTACTAACCCTATAATTTTTGATGTTGTAGGCACTGTGGAGATAGGATTCCCTTCGAAGATAGTTCTTGGTAAGCAAGAAGCTATGAGAATAGCTACTGGCGCTGCTATTCCTGCTGGAGCGGACTCGGTTGTAATGGTGGAATATTCCGAGAAGATAGGGGAGAAGAAGGTTGAGATTTACAGCTCGCTGCCTCCTTGGGAAAACGTTTCAAGGAAGGGAGAAGACGTCAAGAATGGAGAAGAGTTGTTGCTAAGAGGAACTCTACTTCAGCCCCAAGACATTGGAATACTGACAGCTCTAGGAGAAAGTATAGTCACGGTGACGGAAAAGGTGAAAGTAGCTGTCCTGTCAACTGGAAATGAATTACTTAATTTAGGGGATAAAATGGAGAATGGGAAAATAGTTGACTCAAATCGGCCTATTCTCATGGCTATGGTCAAGGAGCTCGGGGGAGAGCCTATTGACTTCGGAATAGCACAGGATAACTTTGAAGAAATAAGATTGAAGATCGCAAATTCAATACAAGAAAGTGATATGGTATTGGTGAGTGGCGGAACCTCGGTGGGTGCTGGTGATCTTGTTCCAGATGTCATAAACAGCCTTGGAAAGCCAGGAATTATTGTCCATGGTGTATCAATTAGACCTGGGCGCCCGACGGGCTTAGCTTCTATTGGAGGTAAACCAGTGATCCTTTTACCTGGTTTCCCAGTTGCAGCAATAGTCTCTTTCATGGCCTTTGTTCAGCCCATAATTATGAAGATTATGGGGGCATTTCCAGACCAGTTTGCGAAGAAGACTGTTAAAGCGAGGATGCTTAGGCGTGTTCCATCGAGTATCGGGAATAGAACGTTTGCAAGGGTTATTGTGAAGAGAGTTGGCATGAGTTATGTTGCTGAACCCTTGAGAACTAGCGGTTCAGGCGTCATTTCATCATTGATAAGGGCTAATGGCTTAATTGTTATTCCTGAGGAGAAGGAAGGTTTAGAAGAAGGAGAGGAAGTAGAAGTTACAATCCTAAGACATCTGGAGGAATAGGGTGGATGCAGAGAAGAGTCTTCCGAGAGCTAGTAACTGAAGAAGAAGCTAAAAAGAGGTTACGAGAAAATTATCTCTCGCAACCTATGGGATTAGAAGCAGTTAAGATTGATGAAGCTATTGGGAGGGTTTTGGCTGAGGATATAGAAGCTGGTGTTGATGTTCCTCCATTTGATAGAGCAATGATGGACGGTTTCGCGGTTCACGCAGAAGACACTTTCGGCGCGGATGAAGATAAGCCAATTCCTTTGAAAATTGTCGGTAGAGTTGGAGCTGGGGAAAACCCGAAAGTATCAGTTGAGAAGGGAGAGGCAATTGAGATTTCGACTGGAGCACCCATACCCAAGGGAGCTAACGCTGTTGTGATGGTCGAGTACACCTGGCAGAAAGATGATTCACTGAAAGTTTATAGATCAGTTGCACCGGGCGACAACATCATGGCTGCAGGTTCAGACATCATGGCTGGAGAGCTTATTCTTAGGAGAGGTGACTTCCTTACTCCACGCGAGACAGGTGTAATATCGGCTCTAGGAATAACCTCAGTCAGAGTTTTCCAAAAGCCTAATGTCTCAATTATATCTACGGGAAATGAGGTTGTTTCACCTGGGAGTCCCCTAGAGTATGGGAAAATTTATGATATTAACTCTAGAACAATCTCCGACTCTGTTCTGGAATGCGGTGGAAATCCGCATTTCATAGGAATAGCAGGAGACGATAAAACTGTCTTGAAGTCTAAGATAGAAGAAGGTCTTGGAAAATCAGATGTCGTCATACTATCAGGCGGAACTTCAGCTGGAGTTGGAGACTTACTATATAGGATAATAGATGAACTCGGAAAGCCAGGCATCCTAGTGCATGGAGTATCGGTCAGACCTGGAAGACCGCTAATCATCGCGGTTGTTAATGGCAAGCCTATTTTTGGTTTACCTGGTTATCCGACATCAGCATTAACGATGTTTAACATATTTGTCCGTCCAGTACTTAGGGAGATGGCTGGCTTGAAGGCAGAGGCAGAGAAGATAACAGTCGAAGCTACAACCGCTGAGAGAATGTACTCTACTCTAGGAATATATGCATATACGCCCGTCAACATTGCTAGAAGTGAAGCCGGAGAGTATATTGTCTATGCTGTGCCAGGTAGTTCCGGAGCAATAACGACTCTTGAGGAAGCTGACGGTGTTATAAAAGTTCCGGGGGACAGGGCGTTCCTAGAAGAAGGAGAGAAGGTTCTCGTTGAACTCTTCAGCCTGGACCTCAAACCAGCAGAGTTGATGATCATCGGTAGTCACTGCGTTGGAATAGACCTCATTCTAAATCTGATGCGGAGAAGAGGTTACAACTTCAAAACCAAGACGATAAATACTGGTTCTAGTGGAGGTTTGGCTGCTGTTAGGCGGGGTGAGGCTGATATGGCAGGTACACATCTACTCGACGAGAAGACTGAAGAGTACAATGTTCCTTTCCTAGAGAGGTATGGTGTTTCCGAGAAAGCTGTGC
>JAUPKU010000099.1 GCA_030837285.1 Thermoproteota archaeon
GACTTTATCAAGAATTCTTTTGTACCAGCAAGAGTCAAAGAAGTACGGATGACAGAGAGACTTGATAACAAGAAGATTGCTGTTGTTACAGTCGAATACCAGGACAGGGGAATAGCAATAGGTAAGGACGGAAGGAATGCCGAGAGAACCCGAACTCTTGCTAAGAGATACTTCCAGATAGACAACGTCGTAATAACCTAAATCGTATAAACCCGAATATCAGGAGTACATAGTTAAGACATCCATAATGATTCTAGGAGAAAGCCACTTCATCTACTAACAAGTCTAACTAGAAGTTAATTCTCTAGATTTTCTGTACTAAAATAGTACTTAGACGTAATAACAAAATATGTTATTCTAGTTGTTCCTGAAAAAAGGAAGAATAAAATGCTTTATTTTTTTAATATGGCATCGGTGGTTGGTTTAAACTTAAAACCATAGCATATAATTCCTTCTTTCCCTTGCTCTCTAAGCTTCCTAAAACAGACTTCTACAGGCATATCTATGTATACTTCTTCAGGACTACAGTCTACAATTTGAGTTGTAACCTTGGGTCCTTCTTCAAGCTGAATTAAGCCAATAACGTAAGGGGCGTATGCCTCAAAGCCTTCAGATGGTACTCGTATTACGCTGAAGGTATAGACTTTGCCTTTACCCGAGAAATTCATAGAAACTGGCTTTCCCTCTCTTCTACAATGTGGACAGACCTTTCTCGGGGGGAAGTAAATGTTTCCGCAGGTTTCGCATCTGGTACCTGATAGTCTATAACGTTCTTTATATCGTCTCCAATGGGACGGAACACCATACATAGTCAATTCTAGTCACCTCTCTCCAAGATGGTCACAACAGCGGTAGCTCCGGATCCTCCAACATTTTGTGCCAAACCGATCTCAGCACCACTAACTTGCCTTCCCTTCTCTGCTTCTCCTCTCAACTGCTTAACCAACTCCACGATCTGTTTAACGCCAGTCGCGCCTACGGGATGTCCAGCGGCTTTCAATCCACCATCAGTATTCACAGGAAGAGTCGCTCCAACATACGTTTGCCCTTCGTCATACATCTTTCCAGCTTGTCCCTTCTCGCAGAAGCCCAAATCTTCTAAGGCCAATATTTCGGCTATAGTAAAGCAATCATGAACTTCAAGCAGGTCAACGTCCCTTGGACTGATATGAGAATTTAGATATGCTTTATTTGCAGCATCGATGGTTGCGTCTATTGTGCAGATATCTCGTCTGTCAAAGAGAGTTAGTGTCCCTGAAGCCTGTTCACAAGCCTTAATTATGATGGGTGTATCGGTGTATTTCTTTGCGTTCTCAGCTGATGTTAAGAGTACACAAGCTGCACCATCGGATATTGGACTGCAATCAAGGAGTCGGAGTGGATCTGCAACGGGCGACGAGTTGATTACGTCATCTACAGTTATCCTATTCCTATAGTGAGCAAAGGGATTAAAGCTTCCATGATAATGATTCTTTACTGCTACTTTTGCCAGTTGATCTCTAGTAAGTCCATACTCATGCATGTAGCGTCTAGCAATCATGGAATAGATTCCTGGAAAAGTTGCCCCGAAATAAGCTTCCCACTCGAAGTCCATTGCACCAGATAATACTGATGTTGCCCATCCTCCGCCTACATCTGTCATCTTCTCGACTCCACCGACAAGTACAAGATTATTTAGTCCTGAGGCAATTGCCAAGTAGCCTTGCCTTAGTGCTACTCCCCCTGAAGCACAGGCTGCTTCCACTCTGACTGCAGGAGTTGGATTTAATCCTAAGAAATCGGCAACCAATGCTGCAACATGCTCTTGGCCTGCAAACATTCCTCCAGACATGTTTCCTACGAGCATCAAGTCAATGTCTCTACCTCTAACTCCTGCCTCAGAAGCAGCAGCAAAGCCAGCTTCAATGACTAATTCTCTTAGTCCCTTATCCCAATGCTCTCCGAAGGGTGTTATACCAACGCCGACTATCGCTACGTCACTCTTCTTCAAGGTTCCTAAGTCATTACTCAATTAACAAAACCTCTTAACTGTCGCTTGAACTTTGAATAGTGTGCGTAATCGATGTACTCCTTTCTGTTAATATAAAATTCAGTTGAGGGAGCTAAGTCTCTTTTTTCTTCAATCAAGTTTGTGACAACGATGCTAAAGGAATCCGAACCAGCTCCAGAGCCATAAGATGTCACAAGAATACGATCACCTTGTTTGGCTTGATCTAAAACAGAAGCTAATCCTAGGAGTGACGCTCCTGAGTAGGTGTTACCTATTTTCGTTACGATTAAACCTGGCATTACTTTTTCTTTATCAAAACCTAAAATCTGAGCAGCTCTTAGAGGGAATTTGCCATTAGGCTGGTGAAAGACAGCATAATCATAGTCTTTTGGTTTGGTTCCTAATCGTTCCATCAATCCTCGTGTACAATTTACGACTTGGGTAAAATAAGCTGGTTCTCCCGTAAATCTACCTCCGTGTTGAGGATAGCCTTCTCCCTCTCTTCTCCAGAAGTCTGGAACATCTTGGGTGGTAGAATAAGTCCCTTCTATATCCGCAATTACGCTGTCTCTACCTATTATGTAAGCTGCTGCACCTGCTGCTGCAGTGTATTCAAGTGCGTCGGAAGGTTGGGCTTGAGCTGTATCAGCGCCGATTGCCATACCGTATTTGACGTACTCTGCCTTAACTAGTCCCATACAGGCTTGTAATCCTGCTGTTCCCGCTTTACAGGCAAATTCCATGTCCGCAGCTGTCAAAGAAGGAGTTGCATCTATTGCCTCTGCGACGATTGTTGCGGTGGGTTTAACCGCGTAGGGATGAGATTCAGATCCAACATATAATGCGCCTATTTCCTTTGCATTTACTTCGGGAGATCTGTTAAGAGCGTTTCTAGCAGCCTCAACAGCAAGGGTTACCGTATCCTCATCTAGCGAAGGAACAGATTTCTCTTCAACTAAAAGTCCTTCTTTGAATCTATCAGCGTCTTGATCCCAGACTTTCGCTATCTCTTCAGTTTTTATTCTCCATCTTGGAATATATACTCCATAACTCACAATTCCAACCATTCAATGTGCTTCCTAATCCTAGCAACTTCAGCAGCATCCCTAATAAGCTTTACACAATTAACGTATAATACTACGACAAATGACGAAAAAATAACTATGGATATCAGTTTCAATATTCATTCAAAACCCAGTTAAGACCCTCTTAAGATGCTTATTAGAAACTTGAATAAAACTCGATATTCTATTAAATTTGAGAAAGAGAGCCAAAAACAATATAAGTCTCAGTAACCACAACATCAGCGCGAAACAAGCCACTAAATGGAGAAAAATAGAAGATGCCAACGGGTCTGTACGCCGCGTCTAAACTTGAAAAGAATAGAAATCACTTCAGATGGAAGTACAGGTATTATAAAAGACGAGTCCTTAGGCTTGACGTAAAAGCTGATCCTCTTCAAGGAGCACCCCAGGGGCGGGGAATAGTTCTAGAAAAGGTTGGAGTTGAAAGTAAACAACCTAACAGTGCTATTAGAAAATGTGTGCGAATTCAATTGATCAAGAATGGGCGACAAGTAACAGCATTTCTACCTGGTGATGGGGCCCTCAATTACGTTGACGAGCATGATGAAGTACAGATTTGTGGGATAAGTGGTAGTCGAGGGAGATCGATGGGCGATATTCCGGGTGTAAGATATATAGTTACAAGCGTGAACGGAGCATCATTGAAATCATTAATCCTCGGAATAATCCAGAAGCCAACAAGATAATTCTTGTCTTATGTTTTTTACTCTATTTATCAATAATTAAAAAAAGGGTTTTCTAAAATTTAAAAAAGAATCGGCTTGTTCTTGTATTTTAACGGGAAGATACTGCAACTCGTTCCATTTCATCTCTCTTTTGGACGGCATAGCTTTTACTATCTCTGTCCCCTGCTGCGATGAGTTCATCGGCTAAACTTTCTTCTACGGGTTTAGGATTCTCGAATGCAGATCTTCTAACGCTCTCTGTAAGATATCTCAATGCGACGTCTACTCTCCGCTGGGGAGAGATGTCAACTGCTCTATGATAAACAACTCCGCCCATACCAACTCTAGTTGTATCCTCACATGGAGCCGAGTTCTCTATCGCTCTCACCAAGACTTCGATAGGATTGCGACTTGTCCTTAAATAAATCAGTTCAAAGGCTGTCTTTACAATATTTAAAGCCTTAGTCTTCTTACCGCCACACAGTCCGTGGCGCATCATATTATTCGTTAGTCTTTCGACTATGTTCACTTTTGATTTCTCGAATCTCTGGTGCTCATGCCTCCCACCGCTATGGGGTAGGAAGACTGGGGCTAGTGAAATGTACTGTTTTAAAGCCATGTCTTGAACATCTATTCCGTCGAAACTCCATTTATTGAAGAGTTTGATCTTTCCAGCTTCTGGTTTCTCATTAACTTGAGTCAAGGGAAATTCTTCCATCCTAAGTAGGTTGGTAAACAGATAAATTATCATATAAACTTTTGTTTACAAACACTAAGCACATTAAAAAGCACGAGCTACTGAAGGAGAAACTCGTGCTTCGTACAAGACATTCTTTTTGACGTTTTATGAAAGATCATGAGAAACTTTTTAATATGGGGATGTAAACTAACCTTAATCCTTATCTAATAGAAGTTTCCACGTATATAGATAGCTAATAAGAACGGATGTGAAAAGAGATTTGAGTAACGCTAAACCGCACATGAACATAGTCGTAATCGGACATGTTGACCATGGCAAAAGTACCTTCGTAGGTCATCTGCTGCTCCTGAAAGGAGCCATTAGCGACAGAGCCATAAAGGAACACGAATCTGAGGCTCAGAAGTTTGGTATGAGAATCGACGAAGTCAGGTTTGCATGGGTTCTAGACAAACTTAAAGAAGAAAGAGAAAGAGGTATGACGATTGATCTGTCTTTTTGGAAGTTTGAGACAGACAAGTTCTTCTTCACTATTATTGATGCACCTGGACATAGAGACTTTGTAAAGAACATGATTACAGGAACTAGCCAAGCTGACGCGGCAGTTCTGATAGTGTCAGCTAAGAAGGGAGATTACGAAGCTGGAACCGGTCCTGGTGGACAGACGAGAGAACATATTTTCTTGGCGTTCACTCTTGGAGTCAGACAACTTGTAGTAGGGATTACAAAGATGGATGATCCGACTGTCAAGTGGAGCCAAGAAAGGTATGAAGAAGTCAGAGACGGCCTCGCTGATCTTTTAAAGATTACAGGTTACCGAACAGATAGGATATCCTTCGTTCCAATTTCAGGCTGGACTGGCGATAATATTCTAGAAAAGAGTCCGAATATGCCGTGGTATACAGGACCGACTTTGATGCAGGCGTTTGACATGTTCTCTGTACCTACGAAGCCAGTAGACAAACCGCTGAGAATTCCAATACAAGATGTCTATACTATCACTGGTGTTGGAACAGTTCCAGTAGGACGGGTTGAGTCTGGCGTTTTAAGGACTGGTGACTCCGTGATTTTTATGCCTACCGGGGCTAAGGGAGAGGCAAGGTCCATAGAAACTCATCATGTTATGATCAATGAGGCTGTGCCTGGAGATAATATTGGCTTTAGCGTTAAAGGCGTTTCAAAAGCTGATGTCCGCCGAGGGGATGTTTTAGGACCTGTTTCTAATCCTCCTACAGTAGCAAAAGAATTCATAGGACAAATAGTTGTCATATTCCATCCAACAGCTATTGCCATGGGATACACTCCTGTACTTCACGCACACACAGTTTCTATCGCAACGACTTTCGCAGAACTGATTCAGAAGATTGATTCGAGAACAGGCCAGGTTGTCGAAGAGAAACCAGCGTTCTTGAAGACTGGTGATGGAGCTTTGGTAAGATTCCGCCCTCTCAGACCCATAGTTATAGAAGAATTCTCTTCAATTCCTGAACTCGGTCGTTTCGCGGTTAGGGATATGGGTACGACGATTGCTGCTGGTGTGGTTCGAAAGGTTACTGAGAAAGTTTGAAGCTAGTAAACTTAGCTTACACTTTTTTTATTCTTTTTATAGTATTTCATTGTAATGATGAAAAGTTAAAATAGATGGGCTTCTTTTAGCGTTAAATACTCTTTAGAAATGTATGGAGAGGAAAAGACAAGTTACTGGTGGAGTTGCTTCATGGTTCAAAAGGCTAGAATTAACTTGGCAAGCACGGACAAAGAAAGACTGGAAGAAGTCTGTACAGAATTGAAGGGAATTGCTGAGAAAACTGGTGTTAAAATGGCTGGGCCTATTCCCCTGCCGACTAAGCATCTTGTAGTTCCTACTCGAAAGTCTCCTTGTGGCGAAGGTACTCACACTTGGGATCATTTTGAGATGCGAATTCATAAGAGATTGATAAATATTGATGCAAATGAGCGGGCTATAAGAAGAATTATGAGGATTAAGGTTCCAGATAACGTCTACATAGAAATAACACTCGTGTAGAAGTACTATCCATTATACCAGTGTAGCCTAAGACTTCTTGCATTATGTAATTCAAAAATTATAATGCCTGAATTTTTGTACCGAGAATATTTTCTGACCTCTCCATTTTAGATTACATCTCTATTTTGCACTAAAGTACAGAATTTTTTCCTTATCTCCTCAAGGTTGAGGATAAGGCATCATAACTGCTGGTGATTTAGACCAAGAAAAGAAAAGCGGATATAAGTCCTTGACGTAGCTCTTCTAGCTAGAGAGACAAGCCAAAGCTCTTATAGAAGACGTCATACGCTAAGTATTAACAGCCGGGATGGCTGAGAGGATTAAAGCGCAGGCCTTGAGTTTATTAAAGAGAGCCTGTGACCCTTCTGGGTCTCGGGGGTTCGAATCCCTCTCCCGGCGCCATTTCAAAAATGAAGACTACTGAAAGTGAATTTAGATTAGAATCTGTAAGAGGAATCTCAAGTATTAATTGGCTAAATAGTTCCGGATCATTCAAGTAAAACATGGTTGATGAATTAAATGGATAGAAAAGATCGAATGGTAGTCTTAGCTTCAGGTGCCTTTGACTTGGTTCATTATGGTCACATCCGTTTCCTCGAAGAGGCTCGTAAAGCCGGTGGAAAAAACCCGTATTTGGTTGTCGTTGTTGCCAGAGATAGGACTGTTGAAAGATTGAAGGGTCGAAAACCTATTATTCCTGAGGATCAGCGGCGCGCAGTAGTTGAGTCGTTGAAACCGGTGGATGAGGCCATTCTCGGTTTTGAAGATTTTAGCTTTGAGGATACCATCAGGAAAATCAGACCTAACATTATTGCGGTTGGTTATGATCAGAAACGGATTGAAGAGGAAGCATGTAAAACTATAGCCAGAATAGGAGTTAACGTTCGTGTTGTGTGTGTTGGAAGATTTGGTCCTTCAGATCTTGATAGCTCGTCTAAGATCAAACGAAAAATCCTAGATGAAGGAAAATAAGTATTACTGACTAGTTTTAGTTTGCAAGTTTTAGCGAAATGGTAATTTCAAAAGTTCTGAAAAAAACTAGAAAAGATCGTGAGAATAGAGGCTGTATAAGGCAGATAAATAATTACACTTATATTTACGGGGCTTGTATATATATTTACACAAAAATTTGGAGGATTAGTGATGTCTGAAGAACAAAACATTGTCTATATAGGAAAGAAACCCGTTATGAGCTACGTTTTGGCTGTCATCACTCACTTTAATACACCTGGCGCCAAGAACGTCATATTGAAAGCTAGAGGGATGTCTATAACCACTGCTGTCGATGTAGCAGAGATTACAAGGCGGAGGTTCATGGATAAACTTCAAGTGGACAACATCGTAATTGGAACAGAAGAAATGAAACAAGAGGACGGAAGCCCCAGAGGAGTATCCTTTATGGAGATAACCCTGAAGCTACAATAGAAACAGAGGGGCATTAATCCTTCAGAAAAACATTTCTAATTTCATATATTTCTTTATCCTACAAAATTATTCAACATTTTTTTCAAGACTAATAATAATTAGGTGCCCTGATCTTTCAGACTCGAGCTATTTACAGAATCGCTTTTTAAAGAACAGTTTCATAATTTACATGAGATTTTATGTGTGGGTTACAATTATTAAGTAGTAAATGGTAATAATTGGAGGATTATCTTTGACTGATAAGTTGACAGGATCTGAACTTATAGAGAAAACTTTCGCATATATTACCATCATGGCAAGAGAGTGCCGAAAGGCTTTGATTTTACGTTTTGAACATGAACGCAAAGCAACTCCAACAGATTCATTAGAGGCGGTAATTCGACAGGAAATTGAATCTTGGTTTTCCAAGCGAGACAACAACATTAAGCTTAGTCATATGAAAACCATTAGTGGAAGACAAGGAGAAATACTCTCTGTTTACTCAGGGGCATCAAAAGACATCCACTTCAAAATTTATGTTGACAGCTTATTCACTTTTGTCAACTCAGCTGGAAAGACATCCGCATATCTTAAGAGTTTAAATGTACGGATTGATAAAAGAGACTTCACGAAATAGGCCTTTCCCAAGAATTTAACAATCTGTAGCATCTAATTATTGTCTCTCCTTTCTTGGCTTAATTTATTTTATAAATGCTTTCTAATTGAAGCAAACTAGTATAATTTTCAATTTTTGAGAAATTTGCAAATTATTTGATAGACATTCAGATAGTTCAAGATACCATTGAAATTTTTTTATTAGTGGTTATAGACTCATTTCTAGTGCAAGAGTATTTTTGGGTCAATCATTTCTAAGAGGATTCATAGTTACTGGAATTTCTGGAGTAATGAATCTATAATTTCCAGTCCAAGTCAGCCATACTCTTGTTGAATAGGACTCTTACGATACCTAGGATATGCATTGATAGTGATATAGGAGAATAAACGATGTAATAAAATAGGAATTCGAATGGATTGAAGGGATAACCGAGTTTTCGAGCAGCTAGATAGTAAATACTCGCGAGTGCGGAATAGGTTGCAGCGGTTAGGATGATGTATTTTGTAAGAGAAAGGCCGAAGGGGACCAGTAGGAGTGGGATCAGGGCTATGTTTGCAATTTTTGGTACAATTGATGATGCCAGGATGAGGAAGTTGTAGAAGATGAAGTCAGGAACTGTGAAGTTTAGGAGGAATAAGAGTAATGATGGCATGAGGAGGATAAGGGCGGTTAGGACTGTTTGAGGACTCTTGGCTAAGACTCTAGCTAATGGTCGGTGGTAGTCCTTTAACCACACACCTGTGGCTACACCCCATCTTTTCCTTTGTTTGTACCATTCTCTCCAGCTTGATTGAGGTTTGATTGACACGGAGACTTTGTTCGTGTATTTGAAGCTGAGGTTCTTCATGAAAGATCTTGTAATCAAATCGAAATCATCGTTGAAGCTTCTTCTGAAGCCTCCAAGTTTTTCAAACGCCTCTCGTCTTATTGCAAATGCTGCTCCGTTTAATCCAAGGGACTTTTTAACGATTTTAGAGAAGAAGAAGCTTGTGAGGCTGGAAGATAGGTACTCGTAGTTTACTAGGGTTGAGAGGAATGAGGTTCGGGGAGTGCACTTCTTGATGTCTATGATGTTAACTCCTTGCATTTCTCTTTCCAAGACTTTCAAGAAACTATCTTCTTTGTCTTGGAGTTGGACATCGCTGTCTAAAAAGAGGAGGACATCTCCATCTGCACGTTTTTCAGTATTATTTAGTGCGTTTGCTTTTCCCACTCGCACCTTATTAAGTATGAACGAGACTCTATTTCGAAATTCCTTCGCTAGGCTTAGGCTTTTCTCTGTTGGCTCATCGATAATAACAAAGACTTCTTTTAATGGATAAGCGTCATCCAATAGGTCTGTCAATAGACCTTTTAAGAAATTGGACTCTTTGTACACTGGGATTAAGATACTTATTTTATCCAAGTTCTGCGCGTCTCATTGTTTTGTAGATAGAACGGGTGGGGAATACTAGGGTTCTCCACTTATTCAATGAACATATAACACATCATTGGATTTTATAGTTAGATATTCAAAAGATTATATGCTTTTTGCTTATTTTGGGTAAGCGCTTCATAATCTATACTTTTAAGAACATTTTAGCTGCCTCATATCGCAGGTAAATTTTGAGATTTTCTTGGATTTCGTTTCAATTCTCAACTATCTATTAGTCTCAAATTATATCGTGAATTCAAGCGGATATTATAGTGTGAAGGGGCTTTGAAGAGGCAATGCTACAAAATATTAGATGGAGGATGAACTATAGACATGCATTCTATAAACTCTAAGTTAGAATAGCCAGTTTTAAATATCTGTCAGAAAATAAAGTGTATTACCTGTTGAAAATAAGGCTGTATAATGAAGAGTGAAACACTTAGGATTCGAAAGAATTTCAAGGAATCCAGCATCCTTTTTCAGAGTGAGAGTTCTCAGGCTATATCTGCTGCTATTGAAGCCGTGAGATCTCACAGGATGAATCTTGAGAGGTACATTCTAGTCAACCAAAAGTTTCTTTACACGTTAAAACCGGTCAAAGTCGAGGAAAATGCTCCTAGAGTAGTAAAAATGATGGCTGAGGCGGGGGAACTAGCAGAGGTAGGGCCAATGGCTGCTGTGGCAGGAGCATTAGCGGATTTAGCTATTGAAGCCATGTTAAATTCAGGCGCCAATGTGGCTATAATTGAGGATGGGGGGGAAATCGCAGCTTCTTCTCAAGAGTTATTCATAGTGGGGTTATATGTTGGAAGAAACGTTCTCTCTGGGTCAATTGGCTTTCAAGTGAATCCGTCGGATTGCCCCATTGGGATAGCGACCAGTTCAGCAACAGTTAGTCACGCCTTTAGCTTCGGGGAGGCTGACGCGGCTACAATATTTGCAGGTACTTCTTGCATTGCTGATGCTTTTGCAACAGCTGTATGTAATGCTGTCCAAGGAAAGGACATTGAAGAATCAATCCAGAAGGGCTTGGAAATTGCAGATAGGAAGAAGGATCTAATAAGAGGCACCTTAATCATTCGTGGCATGCATGTTGGAACTGTTGGAAAAATCCCTCAGCTTGTTAAGATTGGACGGGGATTTAAAGTTAACAAGATATCTCTACTAGAAGCAGCAACTGATAGAACAATATTTCTCTAACATAGAAAAAATGCACGACTAAATCATTCCAAGAGTCTAAAAAAGGAGGGATGAGGCTTAGCCTTTAGTGACGCCAATGGGTGTGAGACGGGCTACAAGGGTTGCTATGCCCACGTCATTGCTTACTTTTGCTACTTGGTCTATGTCCTTATAGGCGGGGTCGGCTTCTTCAGCGAGGACTGACATGCTTGCAGCCCTTACCATGATGCCTCGTGCACTCAGTTTCTTTACTATGTCACTTCCCCAGAATTGGCGTTTAGCGGATGCACGACTCAGCATGCGACCTGCGCCGTGGGCTGTTGAGCCAAATGTCAAGTCCATGGCTTTTGGCGCGCCCACTAGAAGGTAAGAGGCGGTGCCCATGCTTCCGGGTATTATGACTGGCTGGCCCACACTTCTGTACTCTGCCGGTATGTCGGGATGGTCTGGTGGGAAAGCTCTTGTTGCACCTTTGCGATGAACGAAGACTTTTTTTCTTTTTCCATCTATCTGATGCTCTTCGATTTTGGCTATGTTGTGAGCGACATCATAGACGAGCTTGATTCCGAGTTTGTCGGCGGGCTTGTGTAGACTCTGCTCAAAGGCTTGCCTAGTCCAATGTGTGATCATTTGTCTGTTAGCCCAGGCGAAGTTAGCTCCTGCAGCCATAGCTGAGTAATAATCTTGTGCCTCTCTTGAGGTTCCGGGGGCACATGCTAGTTCTCGATCGGGTATACTTATCGAGTATTTGCGGATGGCGTCCTCCATTACTCTGAGATAGTCACTGCAAATCTGGTGGCCGAAGCCCCTGCTTCCAGTATGGATCATTATGGTGATTTGTCCCTCTTCATCTATTCCAAAGTGTTTTGCGACCTGAGGATTGTATATCTTGTTAACTGTCTGGATTTCAAGAAAGTGGTTTCCAGAGCCTAATGAACCAAGCTGAGGTATCCCCCTGTTTCTGGCGTTGGCTGATATTTTGTCTGAATCAGCTGAAGTCATGTGACCATTCTCTTCGCATCTAGTGGCATCGTCTTCCCATCCATAACCTTTGGCTATTGCCCAGTCAACGCCTTCAAGGGCAACATTGTTGATGTCACTTTGAGAGAGTCTTATCTTCCCTCTGCTTCCCAATCCTGAAGGGACAAGGTGGAACATCGCCTCTAAGATCTCTGCAAGGTTCGGGGTAAATTCTTCTTTGGTTAAGTCTGTTCGGAGGAGGCGGACGCCACAGTTGATGTCGTACCCCACTCCTCCTGGTGAAATCACTCCTTCTTCGTAATCAAAGGCTGCAACACCTCCAATAGGAAAGCCATATCCTTCATGGCCATCTGGTAGCGTAATAGAGTATTTCTGAATACCCTGTAGCATTGCTACGTTAGCGCATTGGAGGAGGGTTCTGTCCTGAGTCATTTTGTCAAATAGAGATTCACTAGCGTATATTCGCCCAGGAACATGCATACCATGTTTGTAGTCTTTAGGTATTTCCCAGATTAGGTGATCGAGTTTCCTGTAATTAACATTCGGTGGCGGGCCATTGTACTCTCTTTCTTCGGCCATTCTTTAGACACGCTCCATTATAAATGAAAATATGTAATTTGCTTTATTTACTTCTTGGGGCATCTGTCGGTTCCCCTTTTCATTTTTAGAAATTCCTATTGAAGGATGATTAATTAAAGCTGTATTTAAATGGTAATATAGTGATTTCAGCTTCTTTTTACTTGATATCGTAGTATACCCTGAAGCTTGAAGCAAGTTTTTCTAAGCGAATTGCTGTGAATTGTCCTATCTCCTTTAGGTCTCTCAGATGTGTTCCAGCGCAGGGTATGGGATTGCATCCTTGGATGGTAACTATCCTGTATTCTTCGAGGTGAGGGAGCCTATAGATGTTAGGTGCATTAGGGGCTCTTTTCAGGAGTTCCTCTTGTGAGACGTTCTCGATGTTGACATTGCCGCCTCTTGTGATCATCTGGTTTGCTATGACTTCAGCTTCCCTAAGATGGTCATTGGTGGGAGCGTCTCCGTTGTATCCAATGTAGCACTGGTCACCCAGCCATGAGTCAGTTGTCTCCACAGGCTTTCCAATAATTGTAGTAAGGCAGTGGTCCAAGAGGTGCGCGGCTGTATGTCTCTTCATGTATTTATAGCGAGGATTCCATTGGATTTCGCCTTTTACTCTTTCATTACTAGTTGTTCCAGGTTTGCCTTCGATGATTTTCCCATAGTGGACTACTACACCATCAACAAGAATTGCCTTTTTAACTTCTATTCTGAAGTTTGGACTTGTTATGAAGCCAGTGTCTGAAGGTTGTCCTCCAGCTTTTGGGTGGAAAGTGGTTCTATTAAGGACTAGGTATGCGTTGTTCTTTCCTTCAGGTTGAATAGTGATGGTTACAGCTTGGAAGTCTCGTAGATAAGAGTCGGAGAGGTAGAGGAGCTGTATCGTGCTAATTCCTTTTATGATCTCTTCAAGCCTCAACTTTGAATTCCAGCTTCACGATTATATTTTGGATGTCTGCTTAATATCTACTGTTACTCATATTCACAATGTTTGGAGCGCTGGTTGCTTTGAAGTACGTGGAACAAATGAGAATACATCGAGATATGAGTGTTGGTCAATTGGTTGCGGAGATGAATAAGTGTGGTGTTTTAGGTGCTGGGAGACTTGCTAGAGCCACTGATATTATGAGAGAGATGTTTAGAGATAAAGACTACACCATATTCTTAGCTCTGGCTGGACCAATGATCCCCGGTGGTCTGAGGAGTGTGATTGGAACACTTATTGATGAAGGGTACGTGCATGCTATTGTTACGAGTGGTGCCAATATTGTCCATGATGTGATTGAAGGTTTGGGTTTCAAGGGGGTTAAAGGTTCTTTCCTAGTGGATGATGCAAATCTTCGTAAGGAAGGAATAGGACGGGTGGGAGACATTTTTCTAGAGCAAGATGGTTTTATGGCATTGGAGAAGAAGATGTATCAAGTCTTCAACTCACTTATTCAGGAAAGAAGAGAGAAAGTGTCCATTAGAGAGTTAGTGTTTGAACTTGGCAAGGCTCTTGATGACGAGGATTCATTGCTAAAGAAGGCTTCAGAGCATAATATCCCGGTGTTTTCACCTGGGCTACTTGATTCAATGATAGGCCTGCACTTGTGGACATTTAATCAACTTAAGAAGCTACAGTTAGATTCTTTATCAGACTTAACTGAGTTGTCGGATATAGTCTTCGAAGCTAAGAAGGTGGGAGCGATAATATTAGGTGGAGGCTTACCCAAGCACCACGTGCTAGGGGCGAACATTCTGCGAGAAGGTGTAGATGCGGCAGTTCAAGTCACTCTTGATAGACCTGAGGGAGGAAGCTTGAGCGGTGCTTACCTAGAAGAGGGTATATCGTGGAAGAAGGTTAAGACTGAAAAGAAGCTTGAAACGGTCATAGGTGATGCTACAATAGTCTTTCCTATAATGGTTGCTGCAGCCCTAGAAAAATTAGATTCGAGTGCGCAGGTGAAGAAGAGAAGAATTCATTAGCAGGTTCATGTATAATAGACTTGGCTGATGAAGAAAAGAGTGCTCTGACTGATGAAGAACTCTATGAGTCCCGAAGCCTTTACATTCGTTTTAAACTCTATTTTAGGGATACTAACTCACAGTATTAATGAGTAGTCGAATATATTTAGCAAAGGTCTGTATTAGCGTAATCCGCCTTCCCTTGTATTAAGAATACCAGTAAGAATTTTTCTATCTAGCTATCCACTGTATCCCTTTTTTCCATCTACAAAATTTGCACTGAGAAAATGATCGTGCACATCTATTACCTTCCCAGACCTCCTTGTTTGAGTCATACGATTCACTTCACGACGTATTACTATCTAAGAATGAATATTACTAGTTTTCTAGAGAATGGAAAAAAAATCGGCAGATTGCACTATTATTTGAAGTGAGCTTTGAAAAAAGGGTGAGAAAAAAGATTGGAATCCGTCAATCTTTTTCAGTACTAGAATTACTCATTCTACTTCTGAACGCCTATTTCTCTAAGCCAGGCTCGCGCATCTGAGAACTTTAAAACCGGAGTTATTTTAGCATCTCCGATTAACCTAAGTGGTTCCACAGCGTTATTAAGAGCAGTGTTGTCATTCGCTCAACAACAAAATAGAATACATGATTTGGTCCATCCAAGTAGCCCTCTATGAGCTTCACACCTGGGCTCTTCATGGCTTCCTCCACCTTGTCCATCGCTTCCTTATTATGTCTCACAACTCCTCCTGGACATAACTCGACAGTATGTTTCGCAACAATAAATAACAAGAAAACACCTCTAAAATAGAATAAGGACAAAACCTCAACTTGAACTTATGTTTTTGCAACTTCACAATAACATACCCTTGTGCATTTACTTTTTGCATGTTCGTAGAGAGTACGGGATAATTAAGGAACAGAATGAAGAATAGATATGAGAATATTAGATCTTTAGTCTTGGTTTGGGTTTGAGAATAGATTTTAATCTCCGAACGTGTGCGCGATCTTATAAGCAATCAGTCATATATGCAGATTAACAAGGTGAATGACACTGGAAAAGGTAAATACAGTGAAATTAAGCATAGGTGAAGCGATCGAAAAGTCTCTACTGGCAAACGGTGTCGAATACTTCTTCTACACTATGGGCAGCGGGAATGCTGGATCGGCTAGATGGAATCCGAATGGGATAAAGCAGATCTTTGCGAGAAATGAGAAGTCTGCGACTAACATGGCCGACGGCTATGCGAGAATAACGAATAAGCCGACAGTCTGCTATGCCCAACATGGCGCAGCAGCTATGATGATTGCCTCGATGATGTATGAGCCAATGGCTTCTCACAGTCCAGTGATTGCTATAACCGGTGCTACCCCCACATTCGCGAAGGATCAGTGGCAATACCAGGAATGTTATGAGATGCCTTCTTTCGAATCAACTTGCAAGTTTAATCAGGACGTTACTAATCCAAAGAGAGTTGCGGAATACGTACGAACCGCCATTCAGATAGCCGTAAGCGGGTGTCCAGGACCATGCCATCTTCAGATTTCCCAGGATATGTGGAATGTTGTATCTGAGATGCCAGAGATATATGGAGACAAGAACTTCCTCTCGTTTCCGCCTTTGAGGATTAGGCCTGAACAAGGAAAGGTTGTAGAAGCTGCTAGTCTTCTTGCTGATGCTGAGAGGCCTGTTATAGTGTGTGGGTCAGGCGTGCACTTGTCAAGAGCCTATGAAGAGGTTAAAGAGCTAGCGGAACTTCTCTCAATACCAGTTGCAACAGTCTATGGTGGCAAAGGCTGCTTCCCCGAGGATCACCCGCTATACATAGGAACAGAGGGGCTATATGGGAGACCTGTTACCAACGCGATCATCCGTGAGGCTGATGTCGTATTCTTCGTTGCAACTAGGGCAGGCCGCCATCACACCGATAATCTAACTGCTCCTATTCCATGCACGTCGAAGATTATTCATCTCGACATTGATCCAATGGCTATAGGACGAAACTATAAGGTAGAAGTACCCCTGTTAGGTGACGCCAAAGTGACTTTAAGGGACTTGCTGTCTGCTCTTAAGACCATGATGGCTCAACCAAAACCTAGAGGACAACGGATCATTGAAATAGCAAAGAAGATCAATGTTTACGAGAACTCTATCGGGACCCGTGAGGGAACGGATAAGCTGAACTCCGACGCTGTTCCAATAATGCCTCAGCGCGTCATCAACGAGATTTCAAAGTTCATCACTCCTCGAGATATTGTCGTTTGTGACACAGGTAATGCAATGAGCTTTAGCGTGCTCTTCCTAAAATTGAAAGGAGTTGGGCGGACGTTCATCCCCGTTGCGGGTACACTAGGTTCAAGCTTTGCCCTAGCTATAGGTGTCTCCTTCGGCGCTGCAAGAGATCAAAGGATAATACATTTTACTGGCGATGGAGGCATTGGTTACAACCTTGCGGATATCGAGACGTCTGTACGTCACAAAGATCAACACGTACCAATGGTAACGATAATCAATCACAACTCAGTTGTTGGCAATTGGAAAACCCAGTTTGCCCCGACAAACTATGCTAAGATATGGGAGAGCTTCGGTGGTTATGGTATAGTTATTGAGAGGCCAGGAGAAATAAGAGACGCCCTAAATAATGCCTTTGATTCAGACAAACCAGCAGTCCTAGATGTTATCGCAGAACCAACTGCAAAGAGCAGAATGGGTGGACTCTAGCATAAGATTAACAGCGTAAGGCAACACACTTTTCTCCTTTTATTATTAAAGTCGGAGTGGCGCTGACGATTCTAGCGGATCTTCCTAACTATGTTGTCCATCGTATTCAGACAGACTTGACGGACGGCGCCGTCAACGCTTCCGAAGAGCAGAAGGCGAAGACCTTTCTCAATAAGAATCTTGATATTTTCAACAGTAACGGGGTGGGCAACATAGGAGGCAGTGCACATAACTGGAATGTTCTTCTTCTTGGCGACGCCAAGTACCTCGTCGATGGTTCGAACAAATCTGGGATTTTGGAATTCTCCAGGGATACCTAATGACAGGGATAAGTCAGAAGGCCCCAGAAGGATTGCATCTACACCTTCAACATCAAGTATCTCGCCGATGTTCTGAACGGCTTCTTGTTCCTCTATCTGGGCGACAACGATTACTCCTTCATTGGAGCGTCTTGTGTATTCATCCATACTAAGGGACGGTGTGTTGAAGTTGTTGGATCTGACTAAGCCGCCAAATCCTCTTATCCCTTCCGGTGGTAATCGAGTGTTACTGACGGCTCTTTTTGCATCTTCGCGAGTGTTCACATGAGGTATGATAACCCCGTCCGCCCCCACTTCAAGAGCTTTCCTCACTAAGGTTGGTTCGTTGTCTGAGACTCGGATAAGCGTTGACATTCCTGAGAACTCAGATGACACTATCATGTTAGAGAGGGATTCAAGGCTAATGATCGAGTGTTCGGTATCTATGTAGACGAAGTCGAAGCCTGCGTATCCTATAATTTCCAAGAAGGTTGGAATAGGTACTGAAATACTCATCCCACATAGAGTTTTTCCTTCTCTAATAGCTTTCTTAAGTTTGTACTCTTTCAATTCTAAAAATCTCCCATTCTTAAAGATTTAAAAAATCTTCTATTTCAAACTTGGCATCAATTGTTCGTTTCCAAAATCACGTAAGATAACCGAGATTCTCTCAATGATTCTATCGAAGTCATTTTGGATATGCTTGACACGGAGAAAAATTGAGAGAAATTGCATAATAGTGGAATAAATGAATAGGAATTTCGCACGCTGACTATCGCTTGCTTCAGACATCTACAGTCTCTAGATAAAAGAACTAAAAAGAAAAAAGAGGGAGAAGTAATGAACGAGCTCTTTCACTTATTCTTAAGAATTGAGAGCAGTTTACCAAAGTAGAGAGTATTGAAGTTTCCAGCTGAATAGAACGCTTTTTGCATATCATCCGAAAGCATCTCAGGGAGTACCCTCGATTTTCCAAGTACCTTGCATTCGAAATGGGCGATGCAATCTTCAATTATAGGAGATTTTACACGTTTCCCATCTGATATTGCTAACTTCCTCTCCTTAAACTTGTCATAGTCTCTACCAGATACTTTGCCACAATAGGCTATTGTTTCCTCCATACCATTAGTAGGGACGTTAACCGTAAAATCACTAATCTCTTCTATGAGTTTGTGCGTGTGTCTACTCGGTCTAATAGCTATCATAAAGGCTCTTTCACCCCACATCGTTCCAACTAGCCCCCATCCAATGGTCATAACATTGGGTCGCCCATCTAAACCAATAGATGTCACTAGTAGTCCAGGGCGCGGAAGTTTACTCATCATCACTCCAAAAACGTCTTCTAAATTACATTCAACTTTCAATCTATTCCACCTCTTTTCTACCGACTAACAAAAATAACTCTTCCATATATGCTTTATCAAACTAAGTTCCCACCAATTTTCAAATGATTATGATTGATGCATAGACCATTAATTAGAATGCTTGAATTTATTCAATTTATAGTATTATGTGCCAAAGATAATCAGATTTTGCGCGTTTATACAAATACCATTCTGCAAGAAATTCAATAGGAGCAAAAATTGCTCGTAACCGCATTTTTATTGGAACACGAGCTAAATTGTAGTTTGAGTTTTTCTGTGTATTGATGCTCTAAAGGATACACAGTCAGAAAGCATAGAAGAAGAAAATACTGAGATTATGAAAAGATTTTGGTACGATTCTGAAATTCGCTTAAAAGAATATTTTATGTTTCCAAGTAAGTGTTGCGTAAAAAAATGACTAAAAAAGAGGACTTTTAATAGATACTTAACTAGCCGCAGTTCTGAAAGGCACAAGAGAACTCGAACATCTAATTGCTAATCAGAAGCGACTCAATAATCTGCTTCTCTAGGGTTTTTCTGATGCGCAAAAGTGATATAATTGAAGCTACCCAAACAACGTATGCGAGAGCTAAACAGAACATAATGCAAGCCAAGAAGCGGCTAAAACCTTCATGAATAAATTGAAGTACGCTACAACAACCTATAGAAAGCTATTTCAATGATATTGATTATCGACTAACTATGTAAGTATAGAGGTCTAGGATATACATGCCTTTCTGTCCAAAATGTGGAACTTCTGTTCAAGAGGATGCTGCATACTGTCCAAACTGTGGAACCCAAATTATCCAGAAAATAGCGCCTGCAACCTCACCTCAAATTCAGCAATCATTTCTCAAAATCTCTGATATTGTAAAGACAGAGTTTGAGATCGAAAGCGCATACCTTGAAGATGGCACCCCAACGTTCATAGTAGCCAAACCCATCAACCTCGAGGAGAAAGCAGAGAATCTAAGTTCAAAGCTGAGGCTACTAGAGTTTGAAGTAAAAATAGAACAGAGTAGTAAGGGTATAAAACTTCAGGTCTTAGATTATAAGATCGGAGCGGAAGCTTCTAGAAAATTCTTCGGCGTTAGCCTCCACCTCATCCTCCTCATCGCAACTGTGATCACTGTGTCAATATCAGGATATCTAACCGTCTCCAGCTACATAAACGTACTAAGCATTCTAGGTGAAATAAACTCTACTGATAAGCTCACATACCTCATAGAAATGACCGCTCTCTACACCCTCTCAATTATGTCAATAGTTGGCTTACACGAGCTTGGACATTTCTTCACTTCGAGAAGAAATCATGTACAAGCATCCCTTCCTTTATTCATACCTGGTATCCCAGGGATCACTCCCGGCACCTTTGGTGCTGTAATACTGCAGAAGAGTCCAGTACGCAACCGAGACCAGCTCTTCGATATCGGCATATCCGGCCCACTCGTAGGTTTCATAATATCTGTAATCGTGTCAGTAGTCGGATATTCCATCTCTCTACCCCTGACTAGCGCCCAATATAACCTAGTGATAGCATTGACCGGTCCTTCTCAATCGATTAATCTCCCCTTAATCTTCAGTCTGCTTGAGCCATATCTGCTGCCACAAGCATACAATGCATACGTATTCTTCCTTAGCCCACTTGCCTACGCAGGCTGGATAGGGACACTCATAACCTTCCTAAACGTTTTCCCTGTGGGGCAACTAGACGGAGGTCACGTTGCGAGAGCAGTACTAGGTTCCAAACTGTCCAATATAGTCTCCTACATCATGGTTGTGGTCATGTTCTTAACTGGTTGGTGGACCATGGCCATTTTTGTGATGTTACTAATGGGATTTAAACACCCGGGTACGTTAAATGATGTCTCTCCCCTATCTAATAGACGGAAGATACTAGCCATACTTCTGCCTGTAATCTTCATCTCGTGCTTAACTCTTAATCTTTAATTGACTATGAATTAACAATTTCAATTGAGATCTTGAGTTCTTTAACAACTCCAATGGTTTATACGATAACTAAGTACCCTTATTGCATGCGCGAAATGTTAAAAAAAAATTAAATAATGTATCCTAGATAAGCAGTGGATTGAAAATGGATAATTCTGTATTAGTCCATCTCTTTATGTTGTTTATTCATTGTTCATTCTCTTTAATAACACCCCTCACAATACACTTGGATAGTGTTCGTAATGTCTACCCTTGAAAAACTTGGTTCATCCCTATCTGAGGC
>JAUPKU010000100.1 GCA_030837285.1 Thermoproteota archaeon
AGGAAAGGAATTGCCTATGTCGCCCAAGAGCGAAATGAATAACCAAACCTTAGCGATCGAGAGAACATTCTAATGGCAGGATAAACAGTGGAACTTCACGAGATAAAAGATAGAGTAGAAGAAGTCACAGGATACTACCCTATACTCAAAGAGTGCTATGGCAGACAGGCAAGTACCATGAGCGGAGGCGAAAGGCAGATGCTTGCTATAGCTATGGCGTTGATAAGACAGCCGAATATCATGCTTTTTGATGAGCCGACAGCTAACTTATCGCCAAAGATGTCGATTCAAGTCTTCGAGGAGATTAGGAAACTAAGAGATGATTTGGGAAAGACAGTCATGCTTGTGGAGCAGAATGCTATAAATGCTCTGAAATGTGGAGACAAAGCACTATTACTAGTAAGTGGAAAGATAGCCTTTGACGGACAAGCCAATGATCTGCTAAACTCTCCTGAACTCGGACAAATGTATCTAGGTCTTAAGTAACTCAATTTTAATGGGAGCATTATTTTTCAGTACAATAATTTTTATGATAGAAAACATTAGATCCACCGCACACGCTGGTTCTTAAAATTATAAACATGAAAAAATTATTTTATTTTTTAAGAATCTGGTGAATTGTATGCCCGAATCAATTAGATACCATTTTACTCAATGTTTTAAATTCTCAGCCCAAAAAGTTTTCAACTGGTGCACTGACTATGACCCGGAAGACTACGAATTAATGGGTGATAAAGGCGTCGAACGATATATCTCCCATATAACCTCTAGCACAATACTTCTCAGAGACGTTTTTCAAACTTCTACTGGACAGATGGAAAAGCAGAAACTCGTGGAACTCTACCCAGACACATTATCATGGACAAGCACGCACCTAACAGGCCCGAATAAGTACTCGCAATTTCTATATAAGATCTCCCTAGAGGGAAATGAAGAGTCTATCCTTGACTTTACAGGTTTACACATTGAATATGGAGAGAAAGAATTGGACAAATCAGAGGCAAAGACACTAGCCTATAGATTATGCAAAGAGGACGCACAGGCATGGAAGCTTCTGGCTAAAGCCATGGAGAAAGAATTAAGAACAAAGACCTAAAAAATTGAATTTCATTATCTAAACCGTATTGAAAATCGGATATTTTATATCATAATGAACGATTGAAGTTTAATCTCTTTCGATTAAATCCTCTTTCATATGTGTCGGATATGTTTGAATTTTTTTTAGAGTAATTTTATTATTTCCGAGAACTTGTTGCACTCGTATTCGGGCTTGAAGTTCGGGTCGATTGCTTCATCCCAAGTGTGGGTTCCCTGATGAACAAGAAGAGTGTTTAGTCCTACTTCTCGAGCACCCTCTAAATCGTTTATTTCATCAGCTACAAACAAGCAATCTTCGGGTTTCAGTCTAAGGTAGTCTAATGCACTCAGATACATCTTGTGATCTGGTTTCCTGACTTTTAATTCATAAGAGAGAATAGTGCATTTAAAGCAACTGTCCAGTTCAATCTTCTTAAGGAGTTCTCGGGTCCCGACTGCACAATTCGAGACTAATGCTAGCTGATACTTCTGCCCTAAGTATGTTAAGGTCTGTATTACATTCTCGTAGAATCGGATTGTCTTGTGGACATTTTCATTCCATAACTCTTCAAGCTCCGAGATCAGATTCGGCGAAGCTTTGAGGTTCAATTTTTCGAGAAGAGATTTCCAAAATGAGTATGTATTCTTATTATCTCCTCGGGTGCTATTCCAAAGAGCCTTGTCAATACTGCTTGACAGTTCATTAAAGTCGATGATAAAACCTTGTCCGCCAAGAATTAGAAGAGCCTTCTCTTTCAATCTTCCCTCTTCAACCTTATCAACATAAGTCAGAGTGTCACCCAAGTCGATTAGAATCCCTTTCAACAAGATATCACCCTCAATGAGAAACCAATTCTTGCATTATCCCGCCATTATTAAGCTTTAAACCCAACCAACCAAAGTGACGGGGAACTAGCGCGTGCTTTGATTATTAGATGGATTTTGGTGCTCTTGTTATTTCTTTGACCATGATAATGTGGTCTATGAATTTTCCATTCTTGTATAATCCGTTCGGTATGCATCCAGTTTCTCTAAACTCTACTTTCTCATAGACATGTTTGGCTCTATTGTTTGTTGAGAAAACTGTTAAGGTAAGCATCTTGAGACCCATGTTTTCTGCCCGAGAAATCAGAGTTTTCAGCATTTCCGTACCTACCCCGATATCTCGAAAACCATTCTTTATCGCAATACTTAACTCACCGACATGCGCCAAATACCCTGCATATTTAACGATTGAAGCGTTTGCTACAACCTTGCCATGAACTTCAGCTAGCACGACGAATCTGTTTCCTTTTTCTGTTTCTGCGAGTTGCTGACCTAACCATTCTGCTTCTTGTTCTCTTGTTACTTTCTGGTAGGTGCCTAGATCTGCTCCTTCTTCGATAATAGAGTTGATGAATTCTATAAGGTCATCTAGGTCTTCCCATTTAGGGGTTCTCAGAATAACATTTCGTCCATCTTTAGCATCTAAAGTCTTGATAAGAGTACCTGTTCTCAACGAGTTTGAGCCTTATAATGCATCTGTGCATATTAAAATTTAATTTTAATCTCAAACACACGTTTTAATTCATTCTCTCTATCTCTCTAACTAACTCTCTATACTAAAAAACAATAAAAAATGGGAAAACATGGCAAGCGTGTGTACAAAAAAAAGGATGAAAGTTGTTTAATATTCAATCTTTCTGGGGAGAGTCTTTGCTTCTTCGATCCACTTTTTGACCTAGTTTAATGTTGGTGGTCTTCTAAGAAGCTTTCTTTCCTCATTTACCTCAACCATCTATGCATACAGGTTCTCAGGAGCCCTCTTTGAGTGGGCTTTGACTTGGTTCTGCCTTTGGGTTTTCGGTTACAGCGCCCTCGCGTGAAAGGGTTATTTCTATGAATGATACTGCTCTTGTTCGTCCTTCATCTCCAGTCATTTCT
>JAUPKU010000101.1 GCA_030837285.1 Thermoproteota archaeon
ATCATGATTCCCAAGACTATGAGGCCTAAGATCCCCAAAAGCGATAAGCACCGCTGCGACCCTGGCCCTTGAATCTGAAGCCCTGAAAATCGTTGACAGTTCCTCATGGCTCGGAATGCCCTCATCCTCAATCGTGGGCGTAGCGTTAGGATTGCTGATCTTGATCTTCCTAGTCAAGGTGACATCATTGTACCTGAGCCAGGACCTAACAGCCTTAATCAAACCCCTAACATAACCAGGCGACTTCCTATTAGACTCCAGCTCAGTAATCATATCGTCAATTGAATCCTGTAGACTCTTGAGATCTCGTCTTGCCTTTTCAAGAAGCTCTTTTGGAGTTGTATTAAGTAGCTCACAGGCACGCCCCAATCTGCGCAGGTAAACCTCTGATGTGATAGGGCTGCCCCGCGCAAGATTGGTCAGCCACCGCCGCACATCAATATCCGACTCAAGAACCGCATATTTACCTGTCATTTTCATCAAATTTACAGAAGCTCAGAAGGAATATAAGGGTATCTGACCCTAATAAGTGGCGGGCCCGAAGGGACTTGAACCCTTGACATCAGGCTCCGAAGGCTTTCGCAGTGAATATCTTCTGCGCCCTATCCTTGCTAGGCGACGGGCCCAATTCTTGTCTATTACAGTTGTATTCTTCCTATTCTTAAAGAATAGGCTTTAATTTCATTATTATGTTTATTAAGAAAAAAAGGCGTGTCCACAAAATCTCTAAATAGAAAGGAATCGTCTGCTGCATTCGTTGGTTAGAATTTGTTGTAGCCTATTATTTCTCGGAGGTCTTTCTTTCCATGGGGACTTGGGATTTCAGTCGGATAGCCAAAAGCGACTAAGCATACAACCTTATGATCTTCAGGTATTCCGAATAGCCTCTTGACTTCCTCTTCCTTAAAGTCACCCACCCAGCATGAACCGACTCCTTGGGCTGCTGCAGTAAGCACCATATTCTCTAGGGCTATTGAAACGTCCACGGTTGACCATCTTTGAGCGTATTCGCTACCCATATAGGCGCAGCCTACTATCGTGAACGCTGAGTCCTTGATGAAGGTGTTCCATTTGCCCTGAGAGAGTTCTTGTTTGAGTCTCTGGTCTGTTACCACTATAAAGTGCCATGGCTGCCTATTCCCCGCTGTGGGTGCCAATCTACCAGCTTCGAGGATGTTGTTTAAAACTTCCTCTTGGATTGGATCAGGTTTATAGCTTCTTATGCTTCTTCTTTTTAGAATTGGTTCTACAAGTAACAATGCATTCACATCCAAACTACTTTAAATGAAAATTGTCCTTCCCTTTAAAAAAAGCTTTCACAAAGCAGCGATCTTCTTCCTCTTTCCGACAGGCAAGGCAGTGTAACCTCTTGGAGCGTTTGCCCTTCTAGTGTAGCTGCTCAATCTCAGAGTCAGAGGCTTGTCTGCGACCACTCTCGTCGCAAGCATTTTTTCATCCGCCTTATGCCATTTCTTCCATCTAAGCCGAGTTGGATTCGCTGACACCACCACTTGAATCGTCTCATCGAAAAGAGGCCAGTACTTTATGTCAACTTTGCTCAGGTAAGGATGTACCGTCTTAGGATGTGAATGATAGCTTCCAAGAACTTCCATGTTATCTGAGTCCATGAGACAGTCGATCGTCCTCTTAGCACGAAGGTCGGGGGTTATAGAATTAGACGTCCTGTCAACTTCCTGCATAACCTGCGCATGAGATACGATCAGTGCTCCATTCCTAGCCTCCCCATACAGAATGCCAAATGACTCCTTTGGATAGGCTTCTACGACAGCATTTCGGATAGTCATCAGCGCTCCAGCTTCAAAGGCAACCTTAGACACACCGTTAACCACAGTCATAAGTCCGCACCGGATTCTCGAATATCACTTCTCAGAATTTCACTATTAAGATATTTTCCACTTAAGATTTTCCCTTTTCAGACTCCTTGTCCAGGGATTTAGAAACGGTTTTCTCCCTCCACACGAAATTTAGGATAAGGCCCACTATGGGAAGGGAAGTAGAAAAGAGGAGTGCTGGCGGTATACTATTATTCGCGGCAACAATGACTTGAGATGACGCCGCGGGTCCAATAAAGTTGCCAACGTCCCACATGGTAGTGTAGAATGCATTTGCAACTCCTAGGTTCTTCGTGTCTATGGATTCGGCTACAAACATGGCTCCTAGTGGATAGATGATTCCATGGCTGAATCCAAGTAATGCAAATGCTAGAATGAATACAAGGGTGTTCGCAAAAGACATTATTACCATCATGCAAACTGTGTTGACTAGTGCGATTATTAGAAGATTTTTTTTGTCAATAGTCCTCATAATCCTTCTTAAAAAGAACCTCGTGGCAAGAACAATGACGTTGTATCCCACAAAGAGAAGGGGAATTAGATTCTCGTTGATTCCAAGTGAAATCGCGTATATTGTGCCATAGGCAACGAGAATACTGTAGACAAACGAGTTTGCCAAATATGATATGAACGGCAGTCTTATAGTCTTGTTCGATAGAACTGCCTTCAAATCAGTTGAAGAGAATTTCGATCCAGAATCTTTGAAACCCTCATTACTAAATATATTCTTTCTGTTCCGAATCACCTTCGTACTTATTAGAAGACCTATAATTGCGATAACAGAAGCACACAAGAATGTATTCTTAATTCCAAAAATACTATTGCTAAATGTACCGATCATAGGACCAAAAGCCATGCCAACGCTCGTTATAGTCGTATAACTGCTTATGTTCTGTTGAAGTTGTTTTCGAGAAGAGATTATCGCGATAAGCGTTAGAAGCGGAGTCCAAATCAAGGCATTTCCTAGCCCTTGTATTAATCGCCAGAATATCAGAGCGGCGGGAGTGACAATAAGAGTCATGGCAAAAGGGGAGATTATCATTAAGGAAAGCCCAAGAATAGGCATCCAAAGTATCTTCTTTCCCGTAACAAAGAAGCCTAGCAAAGGCTTTGAGAACATGGCTATCATAGAAAAAGCAGAGATTATCAACCCGATCTCTTGTATAGATGCTCCAGCATAGTCTCTAGCATAGATGGATATTATAGGATTCAACATTAGATTAGCAGCTGAGAAAGTGAATCCCATAATGGATAGTGTTAGGATTGTAGCGGAGGATTTTTCTTCCATTTTAAACCTTCCTCTCTAGGCTTTACATAATCATATAAGGATTTCTAGCTCCAGAATCTCAGTAATAATTGAAAAACGCTTTATAGGATATTCGCCTTCATCTAAGATTCTATGAGAATTCACTACGAGACAGCGGAAGATGTCAAAGAGTTAGTTGACGAGATTATAAAGGCCATAGAATTCGTCCACATTGACGATGACAGAGTGCTTTGCATGAGAAGCAAGGGAAGCAAAGCCAAAAGGACTATAGCGAGGATTCACGGACTTCCTAGAATATGGCAGCTAGCATTGACCACCAGCACCTATTATACCATTGAAGTAATCTCTGAGAACTTTGACTCTTTAAGCATTGAAGAAAAGGAGAAGACGATAATTCACGAGTTACTTCATATACCCAAAGGCTTCCGAGGTGGATTCAGACATCATAAGGGATGGATAAACAGGAGAAAAATAGACGGACTCCATAGACTTCTTATAGAAAAGCGCAGACAAGAAAAAGATCAGCCTATTGTTTCAATAAAGCCGATTCCTAAAGGGCAAGCTAGGTTGAATTAGTTGAGTTTTATACCTTTAGCTACATCCATGGGAGTCACAATTCATGCTAGAAATGAGGACTTCTTCTCTTTCTTCAACAGTCCCTATTACTCTCACATAAACTGCTCAGCCATTGACATTTACCCTAACACTGAAAATCCAATAATTCCTGCCCTCAGCCCTGTAGATGGGATAGTATCAAGACTTTATGAGTTCAAACCTCCAAGACCAAGACATTTTGAGGCTTCGGAAACCGAGAAATTGATGCTTATTATTCCTAATGAAAATCACAAAATCTATGTTCGTATCCTTCATATCGACTCTCAAATTCAAGTAGGGACTCGCGTTTCAGTTGGTGATCAAGTAGGCATTCTACTTAGAAGTGGATTCTTTAACTTTTGGACTGGCAAGCACATTCACGTCGAAGTCAGATGTTTAGAAGAGCCATTGCGAGCGAAGGGAGGGTACGTTCTTGAACCGATCAACAAAGACTATAATATTCTCAGTCAGAGAACTAATGATATTCCACCTTTGAGCATAAGCGCAATCAATGAAGACTATGCTTTAGCTGATGTTGAAAACGGTTTGTCAAGAATTGGGAACTTCTGGGGTCTAGAATGCAGAATTGGAAGCACCTTTGGAATACTCGATGGTGGGATACCCCATTACCAGCATGGAGGTATACACGCTATTGACACTGCCTCTGTACGAGTTGGCGATGCCGTTTGGCTCTGGGGAACGGAGATTGGGAGAGTAGTCCAAGTCTCTAAAAATCTTATCCACTTCAAATCCACTCAATTATCCATTTCGGTCAATGGCAAAAAGATTAGAGGTTTATCATTACACCCGTGGCTTAGTAAAGCAAAAGTAATAAGAATCATACCAGAGTACCCTCGCGGACTCCAAGATCTAAAAAAAGGAGAAAAGATACACTTGAGCATAGCATAAATTTAGTTTTTTGTCATCTCCACGAAATTCTCGAATATCCGCTGCCCTGCATTCTCCTGAACCATCGTATTTATTTTTATGTCTCCTTTTTCATCAATTTTGGTCTTGCCTGAATCATCTATTGTACTTCTAGTATAGACTTCAGGATGAAATTGGATACCGCATGTGTTTGAGTTATATCGAATGACTTGAATGCAGTTCTCATTATCAGCCAGAACCCTAGTTTTATCATCGCACCTCACAGCTAGAATATGCGATTCAAAAGCCAAAAAGCTGCCCTTCAAGCCAAAAAACAATGGATCACTCCCCCCATATTCCGTAATGTGGATGCTATGCCACCCGACTTCTGGTTCTTTTAGTACGAACCGACGAAATCCGAAGGTTGAAGCTAAGACTTGGTTGCCACCACAAATACCCAGAAGACTCACCCCTTCAGAAGCCAAATTCACTAAAATGCTTTTTAAACCTCTTACTCTAGCATCGCCGTATATTTTCATACTGTTTGAACCGCTTAAGACGATAGCGTCACAGGATTCTAGAAGCTCAAATGGTGATTCTGATGATTCGGATGAGAAAAGGTGGAGTGTACAGACATCTGCATATCTACTTAATATTTTAGAAATACTCGATTCTCTATGATTCTCTCTGGTGTGCAGGTCAACGATCGTTATTTCCACAATTAGAAAGGGGAAAAGTCAATCCTTATTATGTCTTTCTCGAAGGACACTAGCTAAGTCAAATTGGAGAATAACATTGGTATTAGTGCAACTGTCTTTCTATTAATAATTCATTGTACTTATTTTTCCTTCTCTGATCATTGCTGGTAGCTGGCTTAGTGATAGAATAACATTGGATGCGCCACTGGCTTTCAGCGTCTCTTCGTCTGATGTTCCAGTTGTCACTCCAATCGCGGTAATACCAGCTGTTTTAGCGGCTTTCATGTCTGTATGACTGTCGCCAACGAAAAGGGCTTCCTCCGGTTTGAAGTCCAACATCTTCATAACTCTTTCAATAGGTTGCGAATGGGGCTTCATGAATCCATTTTCCTCCCTAGTTACAATTGTATCGAAGAATGAATCCAAACCCACCTTACGAAGCGTGAGAAATGTCGGTTTACTACTATTGTTCGTTACAATGACCAAGCTTATCCCCATTCTCTTGAGTTCTTTCAAAGCCTCAACCACTCCTTCAATTAACACTGCCTTTTCCGCTCCTTCCATTTCATAAATCTCTACAAGATCGCTCATCCTCCGCTTGAATGTCATCAACCACTCCCTATCTTCCTCTGATGAATTGGAATTGAGATACTCCTCGAACTCGTTAAATATCTCAGAAATCCTGTACTCGGGCTTGTAAAGCTCCTGAGAAAATCCGCCCTCAATAAGCATCTCAACGATCTTCGATCTGGCTCTTCTAGCATCAAAAGCAAAGTGGACTATGGTCCCATCAAGATCAAGAAGCACTGCCTTAGGAATAAACCCCATATCGTTGTCCCCCTCAACCGAATATTAATGATAACATATAAAAATAATAAGATACTCCACGTAAAACCCGAGAAATATCATAGGACTAATCGGAATGATGACTCGGAAATCTTATTTCATATAGTTAATATATGCTACGTAGGGACCTGAATATGACCTCGGAAAAGCTGCCTCCGAGACAAAGAGCTATCCAAGAGATTCTGTTCAGAAAGTTAAATGGAATACCTAAATTTAATCCCGAAAAATGATCTCTTTTGATTTATGGCCTCATGGAGAAGCCTTCAACCCTAAGTTGGAACTAACTTCTGCCAAAACTCGATGAGACCATGGACTTCATTGTGTAGAATGATTGAGTGTACTAAATAACAACTGGGAAGGTGTTTCCTTTTAAGCGCACGTGTAGGAAAATCAAGTTCACAGCTAAATAGAAACTTGGATTCTGGGAGCAAAGAGGGTATAGCAATACGGCTGACCTTGGAAAGAAGAAAGATACTCAGGGTAGCCTCAAGAATATTGAGAAAAGGAAAGTGTCTTCTTAGCTTTAGGGTTGACTTGATTCATTTTTTTTCTTTTTCTTCAGAGTCTCTTTAACGAATAACTGGGTTGTTATTCCACCAATTGCTACAAGTATAGCTGTCCCATAGAATGAGCCTGACAGGCCATAGAGATCCGCTAGAGCACCACACATTATAGGTCCGATGACTGCGCCTAAATCTCCAACTGTCGTCCAGAATCCAAGAAATGCGCCTCTCAAGTTAGGCGGTGCCAGGTCGGCAGCAAGTGCCATCGTAGCTCCTCCTCCTATGCCACCTGCTACTCCTTGAAGGGATACTAGAAAGAGGAAGCTGATGAAACTATTTGAGAACGGTATTATTGCATAAGACAAAGCTGATATAATAAGACTTAAAGTTATGCCCACTTTTCTACCGTACTTGTCAACTATCATTCCCCCAGGCATGGCTATTATGATATTAAGAATTGTACAAAAACTTAGGATTAAGCCAACTTCCGTTGCGGATAAAGATAGTACGTCAACTCCGTATAGTGGTATAAGAAGCCCTCTAGCTGCGAATCTGACGCTGTTTGAAAAACTTGAGAATGCAGCGATAATGATCATGAAGTTGATGTATTTCAGGACTTCCATCATTTGATTCTGATGTGCACTGCTCCCTTCATCAGTCATCTTCTCCTTTGGTTGTGCTGTTTCCTTCACTAGTAGATAGCAGGTTATGAATGAGGCAAATGTTGATGCTGCATAGAAGAAGAAAGGTGCTCTATAATCTTTATATAAATCATAGATTATCCCTCCAAAAGTCGGACCGGCTGCCGAACCTACCATGTTTACACTCATGAATGTGCTCATGATTCTTCCCCGAATTGAAGGGTCAATAGAATCAGCAATCATTGCTTGGCGAGCTATCATCCACATTGACATGCCTGCCCCTCCAATTGCTCTGAAAAGAAGAAGCGCGTAGAAATTAGGAGCCAAACCACATAGTATCGCTGCCACCGTAACCACAAGCGGACCGCCAATAGCCAGTGGACGTCTTCCAATCCTATCACACATACTTCCAAGGGGAATATCTGCCAGAATCCTACCGGCAGCATTTGCCGTAATTATCAAAGAAGCTAAACCCGTTGAAACACCGAATGACTCAGCATACTGAGGTAAAATTGGACTAATTATACTAAAACCAAGATTCACGAAGAAGCCAGGTATGTAAAGTGTTATCGCGAAGTCGAGGATGCTTCTATCAATCTTGGAGTGCAAAGTGAAAACCTGTCTTCATTGAATGTTTTTTCAAATTATAGTCTAAGCGAATATTTAAATATTCAAAAATTAGAGAGTGACCCTTCTAGAGGAGTAAAAAACGATGATGAGATATTGTGTTTTAGATTTCGTATGGAAATACTGGCAAGTCGTCCATTACAATACCGACGTAGTCTGGTTTTTCTTTTGCTGATTTATGGCAGACGACGACAAGAGTTTTCACGGTTACGCCAGAATGAATTTGGCTCTTTACAAAGTTCATAGCTTTTCCTGTAACCATGACATCGTCGGCGATAAGGATGGTTCCATGTGTAAAAGATTTAATCTTTCCCAAATCCTCTACCACTACTGGTGTATCCTCAGTGAAGCCTTGGTGTCTTACGAATACTGGATACAAAGGGACGTCTTTTCTGTGGGCTAGAATACCCCCGATTATCAAGCCTCCTCTGCCAATTCCCACTATTCCATCAATCGTTACTTCCGCTATGTCCTCACTGAGTTTATCACAAAGAGAAGTGAACTCCTTCCAATCTATGAATTTCATTAGTAATCACCATTTCTCTGCTTCTATTACGGTACTTTAGAGAATCCTATTTTAAGCTTATGCGTCAAGCTGTATTATCCACGTATTATTAGTACATAAACACCTGTATCAATCAAATTACTTCTTCTCAGTTGGGATTATGGTGGCTATCCCTATTTTTCCATTCTTTCCGAAGAGGGATGAAATGCAGTTGCATTTCGTTCTGAAAAGAGAAACCACATCCCCTACAAAGCTAGCGCGATGCGTTGAGAGGCTGTAGAAGTTAGCTTGTCCCTTCCCTATAGTTAGGTCAACTCTTGCTATCTCTTGGAGGAATTCCTCTGAAGCTTCACTGAAGATGAAGCCAAGGGTGTCCGCTCCTGTTGTTATGATGTTATCAACAATCTTATCCGCCCCGATATAGACTAGATCCTCTCTGGTAGCATCGCTTGTCATGGGGCTTCCTCTGATTGCAACTGTCACAAAGTTGCCGTATCTCTTAAGCTCCCTAATGAGGAGATTATCAAGAGCTATTTCTCCCACGTTATCGAGAACATAGAGGATTTTCTTGGGATTCTTAATCAGGTCGAAAATGGTTTCTGTATCGTCTATCGAAAGTTTTTCTTTGAATGTTTCGAAGAGCTGATTGTAGAGGTTACTTCCAAAATTGTATCCGGTCCCAACGGTTCTAATGTCTATCATATTACCCGAGACAGCCCATTTGACTAAGAATCGGAAGCGTTCATAATCCTCAAGTATAGTCTTCTGCTCTGCGTCAATCCGTTCAGCTACCTTTAATCCAACTTCGTTACAGAGACGTCTCTCTTTTTCAAAAGGGTCTTCTCTCCTCGAGTCTCTCTTGAGAATCCTATGTGCCTCTGTAATATAATATGATGGAACTTCTTCTCTGGTGCGTTCTCTAGTCAGCATTTTCATCGTGTCATTCATAATCTTCTGCTTAGCCACTTCATCGAGACCTACGGATTCAGCAGCTGCATAGATGTCTTCGAGGATGCAGAGAATACACGTTGCTTTAGTTCTGATGGCTGTCATTCTTTCCCAACCCGACTGTTTCAAGATAGTCTTCTATTTGACTTATTTAGTCATTATGTCACCCTACTTTGTAGAAAGACATTTGTCGTTGGAATGAACTCAGAATAATAAAAAACAAGTATAATTAAAGAAGAAAAACTCCTAATATCATTCTTAAATTATAGAAAAAAGAGATAAAAATAGTGAAGTTTGGAGTTAGATCTTTTTTTCTAATGTGAATTATAGAATTCTGTAGCTGCTTTGACTCCTTCGCCAAAGTTAGTGTGGAAGCCCTCTTTATTCAGTGTGCGCTCCAATGTTTCAAGCATCATTATAACGTTTTTCTCAGTGGAGTTTATTCCCATCAGACCGATCCTCCAGATCTTTCCTCGGAGTGCTCCTAAACCTCCACCTATCTCTATATCAAAATCATTGAGTAACCGTCTCCTGAGGCTCGCATCTGAGACTCCATCAGGGATCACAACAGTGTTCAGGCTTGGAAGACGATGATCCATCTGGGCATGCATCTTCAGTCCCATGGCTTCAATTCCTGCTATAAATGCTTGGCTGTTTCTTCTATGTCTTTCCCATCTGTTCTCAAGACCTTCCTCTTGGACGACTCTTAAAGCTTCTCGGATGGCATATATCATGGATGCCGGCGGGGTGTGATGGTAAACTCTAGTCTCAGACCAATACTTGCTTATGAGTGAGAGATCCAAATAGAAGTTCGGAACCTTAGTTTTCCTATTAAGAATAGTATTAAGAGCTCTCTCATTCACAGTTATGGGCGCAAGACCTGGTGGACAGTTAATGCACTTCTGTGAGCCACTATAACAAACGTCTATCCCCCATCCATCAACGTCAAGCTCACAACCACTAAGAGATGTCACAGCATCCACTATTAGAATCGCATCATACTTCTTTGTTAGAGCAGCAATCTCTTTGATTGGCTGCTCGATTCCCGTTGAAGTTTCGCCGTGGACTATTGCTATGATTTTTGCTTTGCTGTTCTTTAGAGCTCCCTCGATTGCGTCTTCGCTTATGATCCTGCCCCACTCTTCTACGACTCTAACTGGTGTTCCGCCAAGATGTGTGATGACTTCGCACATTCTCTCTCCAAAGTATCCGTTTACTCCAACAACTACTTCGTCTCCAGCTTCAATAGTGTTAGAGAATGCTGCTTCCATTCCGGCGGAACCAGTCCCTGACAAGGGCAGCGTAAGTGCATTCTTGGTCTTAAACGTGTTTCTCAGTAGGATTTGGGTTTGATTCATGATATCAAAGAAGTAAGGGTCCATATAACCTACAATGGGTGAGGATAAGGCTTTCATAACTCTTGCACTGACGTTACTCGGTCCGGGTCCTAGCAAGATTCTTTCAGGCGGATTTAAATCCATAAATTCCATTTCAAGATTCCTCTGTCTAAATATTTTCATAGTAGAGGAGGTTGTTTCTAGTATTATTTGCTTTCGGCAAGAAATCATTCATTAGACCACTTCAATTAGCGCGTGCTTAGAACGCTATGATATTAAAATCTTAGCTGAGTCAAACTTACTGGCTATGGCTTCAAGAAATGGCTTTTAACAGCGTCAGGTCCAACCGGAGGAACAACTTTTATACTTTCTCTTTCTTCCCCTTCTACCTTTCTTCATAAAGTGTATTCGACAAAGTGAATAGATTTAAATTCCTTCGTTAGAATTGTATGAGAAAAGGAATGCGAAAATGGGCAACACTATTAAGACTGGAATAATAGGCGGTACAGGCTACACTGGCTTGGCTCTGCTAGAAGTTCTTGTGAGACATCCCAACGTGGAATTGGGTTTCGTTACAACTAGGCAGGAGAGTCTCTCGGGAGAATATGTCCACAGGGAGCATCCTAACCTTTATGGCTTATCTGACTTGAAATTTTCAATATACAAGCCTGAAGACCCTTCTTTCAAAGAGGCGAATCAGCTTCTTCTAAAACAAGTTCGAGATAGCGATGTAATATTCTTGGGTGTGCCTTCAGGAGTTTCCATGACCCTGATAAAAGACTTCTTAGACACCGGAACCAAGATTATAGATACAAGCGCTGATTTCCGTCTGAGGGATCCAGCACTCTACAAGGAGTTCTATGGACGCGATCATCCTCTTCCAGAGCTTCTAAAAGACTTCATTTATGGTCTTCCAGAGCTTCATAGAGAAGAGATTAAGAATGCAAAGTATATCGCTTGCCCCGGCTGCAACTCAACAGCAATGATTCTCGCAGGCTATCCTCTTACAAAAATAGAGAACCTAGATTTCAAAGTGACTTACACTATTATGACCGGCTCTTCAGAAGCAGGTTCAGAACCCTCGAGAGCATCTCACCACGCTGAAAGATCAGGTGTTACAAGGCCTTACTCTATAAAAGAGCATAGACATCTAGCAGAAGTCAGACAAGAGCTGAAACTGCCGCCCCTAAAAGTCGGAGTCTCAATGTTCGCCGTTCCAATGGTCAGAGGCGTCGAATGCATAGGTAATGTCTTCACCAATAGACCTGTGGAGGAGAAGGAACTTTGGAAGGCATTCAGATCAGCCTATGAAGGTTCGCCCTTCATTAGGATAAGAGCGAGGAAGACCGGAGGGCCGGGGAGCCTTCCTGATACGAAGTATGTACGAGGTTCAAACTTTGGTGACGTAGGTTTCTTCCTTGATGAGAAACACGGTCGAATCGGTGTCTTATCTGCTATCGATAACCTAGTTAAAGGAGACGCTGGCAACGCAATACAATCCATGAACCTTATGTTTGGCTTAAATGAGACCACGCGACTGAAAGACATGGTACCTAGCTACCTATTCGAGTGACAAGGACGCTAAGACTAAAAGATTAATATGAGATTGACATCTCTTTCATTGGGCGAAGAACTAGGTGTCTGAGCCTAATCCTCTACTCGCAGCGACTCGTACAGACGAATCCGACAGAGGATGGCGTATTACCGCCAACCAATGACTATCGGACTTACCCAGATACGGGACATAAGATCGAAGCAAGTGGAGGCGGTGGGCATTGGAAAACCCCCGCATCTGAGAGAGCTCAGCTTAGAGGGATGTGTTTCCTAGCCATGAGGTTGAGTGTTAGTGTTGCGGGACACAAATGCCCATCGACAACAAAAGATCGGATGGAAAAAAGAGGAAGACTTCGAAATTCTGAACAACTGTTCATTACAATTAAGTGAACTGCTATGGACCTAGAGACAAAGCTTCAACTAATGAAGAATGTTGGCGAGGAGATAGTTACAGAAGAAGAGTTGAGACTGCTTTTTGAAACTAAGAATCATCCAATAGCCTATGACGGCTTTGAGCCTTCAGGTCTTGCCAATATCGCTTTCGGAATTTACAGAGCCATAAATCTTGAAGACTCAATCAAAGCTGGAATAAACTTCAAAATTCTCCTCGCAGACTGGCATGCTTGGATAAATAATAAGATGGGCGGAGACTTGGAGAAGATTAGGCGTGTCGGTGAATACTTCGTTGAGGTCTGGAGAGCTGCAGGCGTTGATATGAGTAGGGTTGAAGTGGTTTGGGCAAGCGACCAAACTAATTCTGCAGATTACTGGAGAAAAGTAATTCTCATTGCAAAGAATACTACTCTAAACAGAGCCATACGATGCCTTAGTATCATGGGACGAACCAAGGCAGAGTTGAAAGATACCGCCCAGCTCTTCTACCCCGTTATGCAGAGTACTGACATCTTCCATCTAAATGCAGACATCTGTCAGCTTGGCTTAGATCAGAGAAGAGTGAATATGCTAGCGCGGGAAGTAGGACCGAAACTGGGCTTGTGGAAGCCTGTTGTAGTGAGTCATCACATGCTGATGGGATTAGAGGGCATAAAAGAGCCTGAAGGATACGATGAGAATCGGCGGATTGATGTTCAAATAAGTTCCAAGATGAGTAAGAGCAAGCCCTCAACGAGCCTATACGTTCATGATGATGAAGAACAGATACGGAAGAAGATTCTCACTGCCTTCTGCCCAGAACGTGTTATAGAAGGGAACCCCGTCATAGAATACTGTAGATACATAATCTTCAGGAAGATGAGTGAGCTGTTGATAGAGCGCCCTTCGAAATTCGGTGGAGACTTGACAGTTGCAAGCCCTGAAGAACTTGAGATGCTTTTCAAAGAGGGTAAAATTCATCCATTAGACTTGAAGAATGCGACGGCCAAAGCATTAAACGAGATGGTGAAACCTATTCGAAAGCACTTCGAGTCCGGAAAAGCAAAAGAACTATACGAGTTTGTGGAAGGAGAGAAGATCACAAGGTAGACTGTTTTTCCTTCAAATAAGTCTATTCTATTCTTTCCATGCTTAGGGAGATTGGTTAGTTAATGTCAACTCGTGACGAGAGAAAACTTGAACTCTTGATAAAGCTTCTTGAGAGACTTAATAAGGAGGACCGGAAATGTACTCCAATCCTTGTAGAGGGAAAAAAAGACTTACTTGCTCTTAGAAGACTTGGCATTGGCGGAGAGATCATATGCGTGAAGAACTCTGGTAAAGTCTTGGTTGACTCTCTCGACGAAATTCAGTCTGAAGAGATCATTCTATTTGTGGATTTTGACGAGTACGGTATTGCTTTAGCGAAAGATATTATCCAGTATTTAGAAAGGAAGGGTGTGAAAGTAAATTCTGTCATATGGAAGGAAATCAAGGCGATGGTTAAGAGGGATGTCAAGGATGTTGAAGGTCTTCCTTCCTATTTAGAAAAGTTAAAGAACCACATTGAACATCTAAGTTGATACTCATCGAGTATTAACTCAAATTTCCGTTAGTTTGGTTGATAACTCATGAAAATTAACTATCAACAATCATTAAATATTTGGAGGGATTATAATAATTGGGTACTTCTCAAGCTATTGCACCTAAATATGTTATTCGAGCCTCCTTCGAGGTCGGAGGCGTAGTTGAGAAATCAGATGTAATCGGAGCACTATTCGGACAGACAGAAGGGCTTTTCGGTCCAGAATTGGATCTACACGAACTGCAGAAGACTGGGCGGATTGGTAGAATAGAGATACATATGGAATCGAAACAGGATAAAACTAAGGGTTCCATCGTTATTCCATCAAGCCTTGACAAAGCCTTAACAGCCCTTATAGCCGCAGCAGTTGAAAGTATTGACCGAGTCGGGCCATGCTCAGCCTCAGTTATTTTGGATAAAGTCGAAGATGTTCGAGAGAAAAGACGCGAGTCAATAATCATCAGGGCTAAAGAAATTCTCCACCAGTGGACCATTGACGCTACACCCACAATAGACCAGGTAAGTAGCGAAGTCTCCGAAATAGTCAAACCACCAGACGTCTCAGCCTACGGTTCAGAGAAGCTCTCCGCAGGTCCAGACGTGGACAAGTCTGACACGCTGATAATAGTTGAGGGAAGAGCTGACATATTAGTCCTGCTTAAGGCTGGAGTGAGAAACATTATAGCCACGGAAGGCACTCAGATTCCTGAGGCTGTAATAAGGCTGAGCAAGGAGAAAGAAACAACTGCCTTCCTTGATGGAGACCGTGGCGGCGATCTGATTCTAAAGGAACTTATGCAAGTTGCTAGAATCCGCTATGTTGCAAGGGCTCCTCGCGGAAAAGAAGTTGAAGATTTGAGTCCAAAGCAGGCCCTTAAAGCTCTCAATGAGAAGATACCTATTGAGAAGCTTTTCGAAGAAAAACCCCGAGCAAAACCTTTTGTTGAAGAGAAGAAGCTCGTTGCGGTACCTGACACAGTAAGAACTAATGCTTCTACACTTCGAGGAACCTTAGAAGCAGTTGTCCTTAATGAGAAGTTAGAAGTGATTGAACGACTCCCAGTCAGCGAACTAGCTGAGAAACTCCAAAAAATCAACGGTTCTCACACCATAGTATTCGACGGTGTCATAACTCAGCGGCTCGTGGACATAGCTGAAGACAAAGGTGTAAAGTGCATAGTGGGTGACAGGATTTCAGGCATCGCCAAACGTCCAATCAACATTCAATTGTTGACAACCAATGACATTACATCCCAAGCGACAACAATCGAACCCGAAGTCGAGAAAAAGCCTTCAGAAGCCTAAACTATTTTTTCTTTCATTAGCAGAATCCTTCTTATTGCAACGAGAACAATTATTTTTTGCCGTTAAAATTTCTGAATTTAATAGAGGTTCGCAAAGCTTGGATTTGAAGAGATATCTTGAGGAAAATCTGGTTTGGCATCGATTCATATTAAAAGAGGAGACTGTTCACACAGTAGACGCGGCAAATGCAACGGGTATAGAATTGTACAAGATAACGAAAAACCTTGTCGCCAGGACAAATGAAGGCGAATTTGTTATGTTAATAGTTCCAGGAGATCGCAAAGTTGATCTTAAGAAGGCAGCCAGTGTCTTAGACGTCAAAAACATCCAGATAGTCCCTTTCGTAGAAGCTGAGGGGATAAGTGGCTATCCTCCAGGTGGAACTCCTTCTATCGGACATAAGACTAAGATGCGAGTAATACTCGATAAAACCCTTCTGGGCTATGATGCTATCTTCTGTGGTGGCGGATCAAGAGATAGGCTTCTCGAACTGAGAGTTGCAGATGTCATCAAATTGAATAGTGCCTTTGTCGCTGACATCTCAATATAGCTATTGCAATACTCTGAACGCGGATATAGCCGCCATGGCTCCTTCTCCAACGGCAGTTGCTATCTGCATTCCACCACCGGTGCAGTCTCCAGCTGCAAAGACTCCTTCAACATTAGTTCTCTGTCTTCTATCAATCTTTATAGATCCTCCATCCGCCAATTCAATTCCAGCCCTCTTCATTATTTCAGTGTTTGGAACAACTCCAATGGCGATGAAGACTGCTTTAACCTTCAATTCTCTACTATCTCCATCTGCTAACCTCTTCACTCGAAGGGAATTCACGAAAATATCTCCGATAATAGCCTCCGCACTGTATCCTCTCAGAATTTCCGTGTTTCTCTTCTCCTCAAGCTTCCTGATTAATAGGTTTGCAGCTGGGGGATCAATTTCTTTTGAGATTACGTAGACCTTAGATGCTATATCTGAAAGGAATAAGGCGTCTTCAAACGCTTCATCCTCAGACCCCACAACTGCTACATCTTGACCCTGAAATAGAGGTCCATCACAGAGGGCACAGTAGGTAACTCCCTTTCCTGAGAATTCCTTCTCTCCTGGAATAAAGAGGCGTCTCCTCTGAACACCTATAGCGATTATCACTGATCTTGTCGTATACTTCTTTGATCGTGTAATAACAGTCTTGATTTCGTCGTCTAGTAAGAGGGCGAGAGCCTCTTCATTTACATTCACTTTTCCACCTACTTGCTCAAACTGGCTTAAAATCTTTTTAGCCAGTTCTTCCCCGGTGATTGGTTCAGGAAAACCGGGATAGTTCTCTATTTGAGGGCCTTCCACGGCTCTTCCGCCTGGAAATTTACTTTCTAAAACTAGGATTCGTAGCCCTCTTCTTAGAGCATAGATACCTGCTGTTAGTCCCGCTGGTCCTGCCCCAAGAATTATAATGTCAAATTCTGCCTTTAGAGTTTCCATCCTTCTTCCTCTCAGAAGATATAACGGGGAGGCTTTAGAAAAAGATTATGAAAAAATGGAAAAAATAAAGTTGTTAATTTAATCTGAGAATAATGCTGATTCTATTCTCAGCATTTTATGACAGGTCTAACCAACACGACCTTACTTCTTCTTTGCAGGCTTTGCTGGCTTTTTAGCTGGCATTTTGTATTTTTTTCCTCCAGTTAATCTAATATTTTAGAGTTTCTGGATAAAAAACTTTCTGTGAGTTTTTTTAATTCTATTTTCATAGATGTTTTTGAAAAATAAGCATTTTTTGAGGTTATTTTAAAACAGCTACTTGGAGAAATTTAATCCTCGCTTAGTGGGGCAAAATTCTAACTAAACTTCTGGAAAAGAGCTTTTGGAAATCTCTGGATGAGACTGCGTTAAGTAATCAAACCTTATAAGATAGAAGTAGGATGATTATAAAATTCAGTTTTCAGTCGGAGATCAATCGCATATGTTTAATATTACTGAAAAGAAATTATTGGCTTCTAACATAAAACTAATCAAAGTATATGCTCCCCTGATATCCAAGAAGAATAAACCCGGTCAGTTCGTAGTTCTCAGAATAGATGAGTCAGGCGAGAGAATTCCCTTAACTATAGTTGACTCAGATCCTAAGGAGGGATTGATAACTCTTATCTTCCAAGAAGCTGGAAAGACAACTGCGAAGCTGGGACAACTCAAAGAAGGAGACGTTATTCATGACATTTTAGGACCTTTGGGAAATCCTTCCGAGATAAAGACGTATGGTCAAGTAGTTATAATAGGTGGTGGAGTTGGAACTGCCGTAGCCTATCCAGAGGCTAAAGCTTTGAAAACTGTGGGAAATAGAGTAATAACGATAATAGGCGCTAGAAACAAGGACCTTTTAATCCTTGAAGATGAGATGAAGACTTTAAGCGATGAATTCTACATAACAACTGATGATGGCTCTAAGGGACATCATGGGTTCGTTACTGATGTCTTAAAGAAACTTATTGAAGAAAAGAGAAAGATCGACCTTGTCGTTGCCATAGGTCCAACGGTTATGATGAGAGCTATTGCCGGAATAACCCGTCCTTACAATATCAAGACTCTTGTAAGTCTTAATCCAATAATGATAGACGGTACAGGTATGTGTGGCGGCTGCCGGGTAACAGTTGGTAATTCTACCAAGTTCGTCTGCGTTGACGGACCTGAGTTCGACGGTCATCTCGTAGACTTCGACCAACTCCTGACTAGACAGCGGATATACTTAGATGATGAAATCAAAGCATTGAAACTTTATGAAAAAGACATAGGTGAGAAGAGAGGATGTCAAGCTTAACAAAACCCAAATCTGAGTTCACAAATCCAAAGCCATCCAATAGACAGGCTATGCCAAAGCAACCTCCTAAAGAACGTGGTCATAACTTCAATGAAGTCGCTCTAGGTTATAATATAGATCTCGCACAAGCCGAAGCTGACAGATGTCTTCAGTGTCCTAAGCCAACATGTAGAGAAGGCTGCCCAGTAGAGATAGACATTCCCACGTTCATCCGACTTGTAAAGGAAGGCAACTTGGATGAGGCTATCAGAATTATTAGAGAGAAGAATAATCTTCCAGCCATAACAGGGCGAGTCTGTCCAGTCGAGAATCAATGCGAATCCCATTGTGTCCTTTGCAAAGCGGGCAAACCCATAGCCATTGGAGCTCTTGAAAGATTCGTGGCAAATCATGATAACAAGAAAGAGCTAAGGAAAGTGGTTGTCGACAAAAATGGAAAAGTGCGTAAGATTGTTGCGGTAGTGGGCTCCGGTCCAGCTAGCTTGACAGTAGCTGGTGATCTATCTAAATTCGGCTATGATGTTACAGTATTTGAAGCTCTACATGAAGCAGGAGGCGTCCTCCTCTATGGTATCCCAGAGTTCAGACTGCCCAAAAGTATAGTTAGAGATGAAGTCGAATACGTCAAAAGCCTTGGAGTTAAAATAGAAACTAATGTACTCGTCGGACGAACCGTAACTATTGATGAACTATTTTCCATGGGATTTGAAGCTATCTTCATAGGAGCCGGTGCAGGTACACCTTACTTTCTTAACCTTCCAGGAGAAAACCTGAATGGAGTATACTCTGCAAACGAGTTTCTAACCCGAACAAACATGATGAAAGCCTACAAATTCCCCGAATATGACACTCCGATCAAGATCGGAAAGAAAGTAGCAGTGATAGGAGGAGGAAACGTAGCTATGGATTCTGCAAGAACAGCCCTAAGGCTTGGAGCTGATGAGGTAACCATCATCTACCGACGGTCAAGAGATGAACTTCCCGCAAGACGTGAGGAAGTAGAGAATGCTGAGGAAGAAGGAATACGCTTTCTATTCCTCACAAGCCCAACACGATTCCTTGGCAATGAGAAAGGCTGGGTAAAAGGAGTAGAATGTATTAAAATGCAGTTGGGCGAGCCAGACGAGTCAGGCAGAAGGCGTCCAATTCCCGTTAAGGAGTCAGAGTTCTTGATAGACGCGGACGTCGTTATCATCGCGATAGGGCAAAGACCAAACCCCTTGATTACTCAAGCAACACCAGGTCTGAAAGCAGATTCTCAAGGTATTCTAAAGATAGATGAGAATCTAAAAACAAGCAGAGACAGAGTCTGGGCTGGAGGAGACATAACCTCCGGAGAGGCTACTGTAATCAACGCCATGGGAATGGGAAAGAAAGCGGCAAAACTCATCCACAAATTCCTATCTGAAAATCAAGCCCACGCTATATAGCGTTGTATTCTTGATTGCCATGCTTCCTCCCTACTTTGCAAGTTTAACAATTGCGACTTGAACTGAATCACGTATTATCTCAATAATATGTGATCTCTAATCATTTTTAAACTACAAATTTCATATTTATCCATTAGTGGCTGGAATGAATTACGGGGAAAGGATGCAGAATATCATTACGGCGTTGGAGCACTATTTTCCAAATATTTATGACCCACATGTCCCTGACTCTTTTCAATTACTAGTCGCCACCATCCTCAGCCAGAACACTTCTGACAAAAACTCTCAAAAGACCTTTGCGAAGCTTTCGGAGCGTTTTAAAATCAACCCTGAAATCATAGCGGATCTCAGCCCAGAGGATATCCTACCTCTAATCAATTCCGGTGGTCTCGGCGACATAAAGAGTAAGCGAATAGTACACGTAGCTAAGATCATATTGGAGAAATTCGGGGGTGATTTGAGTCCAATATTGGCTCTCCCCCTGGATGATGCTCGAGAGATTCTAATGAGCATTAAAGGTATTGGTCCCAAAACAGCTGACGTTGTCTTATCCTTCGCAGGAAAGAAGTCAGTTATTCCCGTTGACACTAACATTTTTAGAGTGACTAACAGAATAGGACTTGTCGAGGGAAGAAATTATGAGCGGACTCGAAGAGCTCTTGAGGAATGTATTCCACTTGAGAAGACGCAGGAGATGCATTTACTCTTAATTCAACTCGGTAGAGAGATATGCAAACCTAGAAACCCAAAATGTAGTGCTTGCCCAATTAACAGTTTCTGTGATTATGCAAAAAGCCTTAATGTGAGGTAATACGAAATACGACTGGTTAACCAATAATTATTGGGATAGGATTCTTTGGTTTATGAAAGTTTCACTGCCGAAATCGAGGAAAGGGAATTTAAGTTCACAGCATCCCTCATAAAGCTTGAGAATGCTGTTTTCATCTTCTTCGACAATAAAGGAAATTCCAAGTTGGGGACTCTCTCTATCGCAATGCCACAATTTGATGGAAAAACATGTATTTCCTCGATTATACTAGGAACAAGAAATGAAGTTTTAACGAAGATTCTTGCGGAGTACTTTGCGAAGACTTTCAACAGCATCGCTTTAGTCTCAACCCATTTTACAGAGATTAGCGAGAGTAAAGTAAGTTCAATTTTACTGAAGTTGGCTGAGAAACTATCTGAAAAGGCTAAATCAACATAGTGTACGCTAATCGCCTATAAGAAAGATGAAAACGATGTCCCGCCAAACTTATTAAACCCATTCAACCTCTACAACACTACTTATGCTACTGTAGAAACGAATGAAACTCTCAAGCAAGTTCTAGAGTTTCGACACAAAAAGGTGAAAAATGATGAAAGTTGTCGGTGGACCATACGATTCAGTAGAAGTTGAGAAGAAAGTCTCCCTATGGTGGAACCAAAATAGAATCTTTCAAAAAATGGTAGAATCAAAGAAGGGAGCTGAACTCTTTCGCTTCCTCGAAGGTCCACCAACAGTCAATGGCTTCATGCACGTTGGACACGCTAGAGGCAGAGCTATGAAAGATGTAGTTCTCCGATACAAGACGATGGCTGGCTATGATGTCTGGCGACGAGCAGGATGGGACTGTCAGGGATTACCAGTGGAACTAGAGGTTGAAAAGAAGTTTGGAATCTCCTCCAAGAAGGAAATAGAGGAAAAAATTGGGCTTCAAAAGTTTGTCGAAGAATGTCAAAAACTTGTTGATTTTTATCTGAACCACTGGCGAAACAACTCCGAGAGACTTGGTCTCTGGCTTGACTACGATCTCGCTTACGAAACTAGAAAAAGAGATTATATCGAATTCGTTTGGTGGGCTCTTAAAGAAGCGGATAAGAAGGGACTTTTAACCGAAGACTTTAAAGTGGTACCTAGATGCCCTAGATGTGAAACTTCCCTTTCAAGCCATGAAGTAGCTCAAGGTTATGCCACAACAACAGACCCATCGATATACGTGAAGTTTCCCATCCAAGGCAAGGAAAACGAGTTCATAATAATCTGGACTACAACACCTTGGACTCTTCCAGGAGACGAAGCTGTCTCAATCCATCCTCGAAATAACTACACCAAAGTGAGTGTTCGAAATGAGGTTTGGATACTAGCCGAGCAACTTGTTGAGAGAGTCATGAAAGATCTTAAAGTAAACCAGTATAAAGTGATAGATGTATTTCCTGGGAAGAAGTTGGAAGGAACCAAGTACATCCATCCTCTTCTTGAGGAAGTGCCTGCTCAGAGCGAGCATAAGGGAAAATTCGATCATGCAATAATATGTGGCGAGCATGTAACTCTAGAAGAAGGAACTGGATGCGTGCACACAGCTCCTGCACACGGGCCAGAAGACTTTGAAATAGGAAAGAAGTATAGTCTACCAATATTCTGTCCTGTCAGTGGAGATGGTCATTTCACCAGCGAGGGCGGAAAATACGCTGGGTTGTTCGTGAAGGAATCTGATTCCAAAATAATAGCGGATTTAGAGAAGAAGGGTCTTCTACTTAAGGCTAGCACATTGGAACATGAGTACCCTTTCTGTTGGCGATGCAATACACCTCTCATCTATCTAGCTGATAAACAATGGTTCTTAAAAGTTGAATCAGTGAAAAAAAGAATATTGGAGGAGAATAAGGCTACAAGCTGGGTTCCGGACTGGGCTGGTTCTAGTAGATTCGAAGACTGGCTTGCCAATTCTGGAGACTGGTGTATCTCACGTTCTAGGGTTTGGGGTTCTCCACTACCCGTTTGGATATGCCAAAAATGCGGCAATAAACATGTAGTGGGAACTTTGAAAGAGCTTACGAAAGAAGCGAAGACTCTTCCAGAAAACTTGGATCTACATCGTCCTTGGATAGACGAAGTGGTTTTCAAATGTGGGAAATGTGGAGAAGATATGCGGCGGGTCGAGTATGTCCTCGACTGTTGGCTGGACTCAGGTGTGGCTCACTCTGCTTCCATAGACTATCTAAAGGATAAGCGATTATTTGAGATTCTTTATCCCTACGATTTCATAACAGAGGCTATAGATCAAACTAGAGGCTGGTTCTACTCTTTAGTATTCACTGGAGTCATACTTTTTGATAACAGTCCGTACAAGAGAGTTCTTTGTCAAGGTCTCATGCTTGACAGATATGGTCAAAAAATGTCAAAATCTAAAGGAAATGTTATCTGGGCCTCAGAAGCCATGGAGAAGATTGGTGCTGATCCTCTACGAGTATACATTCTGTGGAAGTCGTCTCCCTGGGACTCTCTTTCCTTCGACTACGATGAAACTGAGCAGGTTAAGCGATGGTTATCCATCCTTTGGAATATCTTCTCCTTCGCAACAACATACATGAATCTTGATGAATTTAATCCAAATGAATTGCAAATTGAGAAGATCAAAGAACATCTGAGACCGGAGGACAGGTGGCTCCTCTCAAGAACTCAATCTCTAGTTAAAAACGTTACAGCAAATCTTGATGCACTCTACTTGAACCAAGCCATAAGAGACATATTAACTTTCATAACAGAAGACCTAAGTCGCTTCTACATTAGGCTCATTAGACGCCGGACATGGGTTGAGAAGAAAGATCCTGATAAGCAAGCTGTCTATGCAACCCTTTATGAATCTTTATCCACGATTCTGAGAATCTTAGCTCCATTTGCCCCATACGTTTCAGAAGAACTCTACCAGGCTCTAGTTAGAAGCAATGATTCCAATGCCCCTGAAAGCGTTCATATGGCTGTCTGGCCCAGGGCAAAGGATGAATGGATAGACGACGAACTGGAAGCTAATATGGCTCTTATAAATGATATGCTAGAAAAAGTCTACACTTCCAGACAGAGGGCTAAGTTGAAACTCCGATGGCCAGTCCAAACCCTTTACGTATCACCCCTTGAGGAGAAAGTCAAGAGGGCAGTAGAAGCCCTGAAGGAGATATTCTTGGACCAAGCGAATGCGAAGACCTTGGAGATTCTAGAAGCTGGTGAGATACCAACTTCAGTGAATGTTAGGGTTGATCTCAATTTCCAAGAGGCAGGTCCACAATTCAAGGAAAAGATTCCGGAGATATCTAGTCTTATAAGAAAAGTTGATGGGCGCGTAGTAAAACAAGAAGTTTTCAAGAACGGAAAATACTTTCTTACACTCAGAAACAAGGAAATAGTAGAGTTATCTCCAAATCTCCTCGTCTTCAAAGAGGAATTACCCGAAAATCTAACTGCCTCAGAGTCATCCTACTCCAAGATCTACTTGGATATCACCAGAACCCCGGAGCTACTTGCAGAGTCTCTAGCGAAGGAAGTTCTAAGACGAGCGCAGATCATGAGGAAAGAGATGAATCTGAAAGTAGACGAATATGTGGATGTTGCCATTAAAGTTCTAGAAGATGAAACTTTAGGAACCCTTCAGACTGTAAAGAATTTCCTAGCCACCGAGATAAGAGCGCAAAAACTTTCGATACTTCAGAAAGATCTTGAATTATCAGGGGAAGCCTACGTGAAGGAGTGGGAGATCGACGGAGAAACCATAACAATTTGCATAACACGTTTAAACAAGATTGATTAAACTCCACTTATATCTTCTCATATGACCTTTTCATCAGTCTTTATAAACCATGATCGTATTTGAAATAGGGCTAGAATCTGTCTGTCTTAGGAGGAATACTACATGCTTGAAATACACTTCATCCGTGAGAATCCTGACACTGTTAAGAACGATCTTGAGAAGAGGGGTGATCTAGACAAAGTCTCTTGGGTAGACGACGTAATAACAGCTGACAGAGAATGGCGTCGACTACTAACCGAAGCTAACACCCTGCGGAAGAGGAGAAATGAGATAACCCAAGAGATTGCCAAACTAAAGAAGGAAGGACAAACCGCTGAAGAGAAGGTTAAGGAAGCTGAAGCCATTCCAGAAGAAATAAGCCAGCTTGAGGAAGAAATACAAAAGCGCAGAGAAAAAGTTGACTACTTTCTCTTAAGGCTGCCAAACATAATGGACACATCTGTCCCTCTCGGCAAAGATGACAATGATAATGTAGAGGTAAGAAGATGGGGAGAAATCCCTCTATTCGCATTTAAGCCAAAAGACCATATAGACTTAGCTTTGAACCTTGATCTCATTGATCTGGAGAGAGCTGCAAAAGTCGCTGGAGCAAGGTTCTACTACTTGAAGAAGAAGCTAGTTCAATTAAATTATGCTCTCATGAAGTACGCCTTAGATTTTGCAGAAAAGAAAGGCTTCACACTAATTCAGCCACCCTATACCATAAAAAGGGAAGCTGTAGAAGGAGCTGTAGCCCTCTCAGACTTTGAGGATGTGATATACAAGATTGAAGGTGAAAATCTCTATCTTATTGCAACTGCTGAGCATGCATTAGCTTCCATGCACATGGATGAAATCTTAGACGGAAGAAGCCTACCTTTGATGTATGGTGGCATAAGCCCTTGCTTTAGGAAGGAGGCTGGAGCACATGGTCGAGACACTAAGGGTATCTTCAGAGTCCATCAGTTCGAGAAAGTGGAACAATTCGTCTTCTGCAAGCCTGAAGAATCTTTGAAAGAACATGAGATCCTTATTTCAAACGCTGAAGAATTCTTCCAACAGTTGGAACTTCCATATCGTATAGTCAACGTATGCAGTGGTGACCTTGGAACCGTGGCAGCCAAGAAATACGACTTAGAAGTTTGGCTTCCAGGTCAGAACAAGTACAGAGAAGCTGTTTCATGTAGCAACTGCACTAGCTATCAAGCTGTGCGATCAAGCATAAGATATCGTGATAAACCTAGTGAGCCGACGAACTATGTTCATACTCTAAACAGCACCCTTGTCGCAACAGAACGAGCACTCATCGCTATTCTAGAGAATCATCAACTTGAAGACGGCTCTATTCAGCTTCCCAAAGTTCTAATTCCGTACATGGGCGGCTTAGAAAGAATAACCAAGTAAAAACCTGATTTGATTAGTCTTTTCTTATAAAGTAAGGCGGAGAGAAGGCTATTCCGAACTGTTCAAGCAGTTGATACGCATTTCCTGGTTGCTTCAATAGCATTTGAATTCCCCCAACATGAGCAGCGCCTACAAATGCAACTATTTTAAAACTCTTAAATCCTCTACCTAAGTATTGAGAAACTAAATAAATCAGTCTACAAGCCATCAAAGCATTCCTCTCCAAGATCAAAACTCTCCATAAAGTCGGAAAATTCTTCCTCATTAATTCCAAATCACCATTGAAAAGGAGCATAGATTCGTCTTTTAATCCCTCCTCCCAAAGTCTCATTCCGTAAGCTTCCCTCTGCTCTACATACTTCTGTAGTCTCTGCCAAGCTTTAGCCTCCTCTGAAGAAGCTCTAGCTAGAATTCTGGCCATGATCTCATCCTGAATCATGTCAATAAGCCAGAAATCCAGGTTCATCTTTTCCCTTTTCAAAGTCTTAATGGTTGCAACGAATTCACATTTCTTTGAACAAAAGTTTTTTTCTAGACAATAATCGCACATACTAAGAATGTACTCGTATCTATACTGGCAGAGTTCTATACACAATCCAACGGGTTTTAAATTGTTTATAATCTGCAATACTTCACTCGTACTTCTAGCACTGAAATGGGCAGAACCTACAAACTCAACGTACTGGAGGCAATCAACCTCAGGAAGCAGAAAACCTTTAGAAACAGCAGTCGTCCTCTGGATAGACGAGTCCTTTAGGAAGTCCTTAAGATAATCATCTACAATATGCTTAACTTCATTTAGAAACACATCAATCAATTTTGTTTCATCCTGAAAATCAAAGACAGTCTTCTTAAATTAAATCTGTCGGTCATGAGATCATCTATTCAACTCTATGAAGAATCTTAGATAGCTAATTAGCTATGAGTACGAACGAAGAATTTGAAGATAGCATTGCTGGGAAAACTAAACATTTTTATCTCTGTATTTATTAATAGCGTCCGACTTGATAAGCCTCCAACAACCTATGAGGTGATAGATAGAATGGTTTCCATAAAAATTGACGAAGAAAAATGTACTGGTTGCAGTACCTGTGTCGATACATGTCCTGTTGGCGTCTACGAACTTAAGGAATCAAAGGGTAAGAAGGCTGTTCCAATAAATATGGATCAATGCCTGATTTGTAGAGCTTGCGAAGTGCAGTGCCCCAGTAGCGCTATCAAAGTAAACGAATAGACAAACCGTTACTTTTCCCTTTATCTTTTCCAATTTCGTATTTTAGTATTTTTCCATAGCCCGAATTTCTCTTATTGAGTGTGAAATAGGTTCTGCTATTTTAAAATCTTCTCGGAAAAATTCTTTTATACATAAGAACACATTCAGTTGTAGGAAAAGAGGTAGAAAAGGAATCTAATACCATGACCAGATACATATTCGTAACTGGCGGAGTTCTAAGTTCAGTTGGAAAGGGTACTGTCTGTGCATCCATAGGCAAGATCCTTCAAGTAAGAGGTTTCACAGTCTCCGCCATTAAAATCGACCCATATCTGAACGTAGATGCAGGAACCATGAATCCATACATGCATGGCGAAGTCTATGTATGCGAGGACGGAGGCGAGATGGACCTAGATCTGGGAACATACGAGCGTTTTCTAAACATCAACGTATCAAGGGAAGCGAACATTACTACTGGTCTAGTCTATAGAGAAGTAATCGAGAAAGAACGCCGAGGCGATTACCTCGGGAAATGTGTCCAGATAATTCCTCACATAACCGATGAGATTAAACGTCGATTGCGAAACGTTGCTGAGAAAACAAAAGTTGATGTAATCCTGGTAGAATGCGGTGGAACAATAGGCGACATTGAGGGTCTTCCATTCTACGAAGCTTTTCGTCAAATGCGCCTAGAAGAAGGAATGCAAAATACTGTATTCGTTCACGTCCCTCTTGTACCCATCTTAGACGCGACAAAGGAGCAGAAAAGTAAACCTGCGCAACACAGTATTCAAGAACTACGCAGAATCGGTCTTCAACCTGACTTGATAGTAGCTAGGTCGAGAAAGATGCTAGATCCTGACCCCCACGACAAGATTGCCCTCTTTGGTAGCATTGACAGAAAAGCGGTCTTCACCTCTCCTAACGTTAGGAACATCTACGAGATTCCTCTAATCTTAGACAAGCAAGGACTCGGAGACTTCGTATGTCGCAGATTCGGCCTGTCAAATAGAAAGCCAGATTGGTCTTCTTGGCGTCAAATTGTCAATTCCTACATTAACGCTGAACATGAAGTGAAAATTGCCGTATGTGGAAAATACGCTATGCTCTCAGACAGTTATGTCAGTATAAATGAGGCTTTGAGATGTGGTGCTGCTGCCGCTTCATCTAGAGTGAGTATTGACTGGATTGAAACTGAGGTATTCGAGAAAGAACCTAATAGTATTGAGGCGCTGGCTGAGTATGATGGAATTCTGGTTCCAGGAGGATTTGGAGTAAGAGCGACAGAGGGAAAGATAGCAGCAATAAGGTATGCTAGAGAAAAAAACATTCCCTTTCTTGGTATATGCTTCGGTTTTCAGCTTGCAGTTATTGAATATGCTCGAAATATATGTAGTCTAGAGAATTCAAATAGCACAGAGTTGAATCCAAATCCCCAACACCCCGTTGTCTTTCTTCTCCCAGAACAGAACAAGGTCTCATATAAAGGTGGGACAATGCGCTTGGGAGCAAGTCCAGTAGTGATTAAGGCTGATACATTAGCTTATAGGCTATACGGAGTCAACTTAGCCTATGAACGCCACAGACATCGTTATGAGGTAAATCCAGCGTATATACAAACTCTTATTGATCATGGACTAATCTTCAGCGGAACAACGCCTGATGAAACTAGAATGGAGATCCTTGAATTACCTAATCACTACTTCTTCTTTGCAACTCAGTTTCACCCTGAATTCAAATCAAGGCCAGGGCGACCCGATCCAGCTTATTATGGGTTCATAAAAGCATCTTTAGACAAGAAATTGGGTAATACTACTTTAACATTGGACAGAGAAGCATTGTATGAAGCAGAATCTAAATATCTCCGCTGATTAAGTTGTAAACGGCACTTTCTGCCTCAGTTATATTATCATCTATAGTACTCTCTGTTTGCTTTGATTGAGAACACAAAAGAAATCTATAGAAAGAGGTTTCATACCAGTTAGCATCGATGGAGATGTGGCGTTCCTACGGAGGCTACCATGTCAACATTTCTAAAAGCAAGATTTTAAGAGTTAGATTAGTTCAATATTATTTAGTATTCCTTCTTAAGTTCGAGACTACCTATTAAATATCGGAAAAGAGGCAGATTATGAATTTTTAGTAACGCAAGTGAACGGTGGAATCCCACTGCAAAAGTCAGTCGTGTTCGGACTAGATGTTTACCCTCAATATAACAAGTCAGAGAATTTCTTCAATAGCAGACTGTATGCTTTGACCATCATGGAAGAAAATGCAGTAATTAAAAGTTTTAGCCGGATTCCCAAATCCCGTCTATTACGTTTACTACACATTTACAGACCTATCATTTTAGCTGTTGATAACATCTATGAACTTGACTCAAATATCAATGGAGTGAGACATTTCTTTTCAACTCTACCATCAGAGACAAGGATAATACAGGTAACAGGTTCTCCCAAAGAGGCTATCACCCTACAAGAAGCAGCTCATAAATATGGTATAAAACCACCATTAAAAACATCACCTCTAGAAGAATCTGAAGCATGCGCTAGACTAGCTACATTAGGAGTAGGATCTGAAGTACAAGTCCTAGAAAACGAGACGAAGATCCTTATCTGCAGGGATGTCAGTTTAGGACCAGGAGGATCAAGTCAGTCCAGATACCGTAGAAATATCCACACTGTCATATTGACCGTAGCCAAAAAGATTGGGGAGTCATTGCGGAAAGCAGGCATTGACTATGACTTGTTTACAGAAGAATCCGACTTTGGTTTAGAAAGGGCAAACTTCATAGTATATGCTCCTAGGACAAGACTTTTAGGCATTATAAGATCAAGCCGAGGGAACTTCATAAGGGTCAAAATCAACCCCATATATAGAAATCAGATAGAATTCGCTACAAGAGAGACTATTGATTCTCCTACTGCAAAGACTACTTTGACTAGAAAGCTGATTCTAGGTGTGGATCCGGGAACAACATGCGGTTTGGCGGTTTTGAGTTTCGGATCGGAACCTGTTTACATCGGGAGTCACAGGGGATTAAGCCGAGGAGACATAGCCAGAATCCTCTTGCCTCTTGGAGACGTAATCATAGTTGCAGCAGATGTAGTTCCCGCTCCTGAATTTGCCGAGAAGCTAGCTAAAAGCTTGAATTCCGTAGTATTCACACCAGCTTCGCTCCTAGAAGCTGCTGAAAAGCAAGACATTGCAAACAACTACATCTCCAAATCTGGAATTGAAGTTGGAGATTCTCATGCAAGGGACGCCCTTGTGGCTGCCATCAAGGCTTACCAACATTACAAGAATAAGTTTGAACAAATTGAAGCTGAGGTTCTTAAGACAGGATTGAATTTGCCCATCGACGAAGTGAAGGCATTGGTCGTACGTGGTTACTCCATCCAACGGGCCATCAATCTCGTAACTCCAAAACAGTCGGAAATCGCAAAATTTGAGGCTATAGAGAATGAGGATAACATTGTTCCTGTAGAAGATCAATTGAAGATAAGACATCTACAAGAGAGAATTTCCATCTATAAGCCTCAAGTAAAGAGGCTGAAGGATCTAGCTGAAAGAGCGAAGCATACCATCAAGCTACTTGAATCGGAGGTTAATGACCTTAAAATCTCTTTGGAAGTAGCTGTAAGTGATCAAGCAAAAAGAATAAGGGAGGAAAGGGAAAGCCAAATTCTTCAAAGAGAGATCGAGGTTCTTAGAAAACAAATAGGCGAGGTAAGGGAGGAATCGCAGCTGTATCAGAAGCGATTGGAGAATATGCGCTACTATAAGGAACTGGAATCTAAAGGGGAAGTTATCCTCCTTAAGCCTGTGGAAGAATTCACAATAGAAGCCATAGATAAAGCCTTCCAAATGCACAATATAAAGACAGGAGACGTAATGATATTTATTAATGCTAGTAGTGGAAGCACAGCTGTCTCAGATGAAGTTTCGAGAAGAGGAATAAGGGCAGTGATAGTTTGTACATCTATGGTTTATCAAACCGAAGATAGACTGAAGTCACTTGGCATTCCACTCATTCCATCGCATACTATTCATGTAGAATGGATTGAAGATTACCCCTACGTTAAGACTGGAGACTTAGAGAAAGCCATAAAAGACTCTTCCCAGTTGGATAAGGCTGAAATGGGCAAAACTCTTCAAGAAATAATAGATGAATACAAAACTGAGCGAATAAAGGCTTTAAAAACTCCACCCTGATTACATGTATCTAAAGATTATCGGAATATTTCTTAATTGTGTAGTCATCTTGAAGGTTTAAAAAAAGGATTATTTTTTCTTCATATTGAAAGGTTTCTATTCTTTAGTTGTTCGCTTCTGCCCTAAGAAAACTCTCATGTACATACAGTCTTTCTTAGGGATGATGACTTCATTTGGATCGTATTCATCAGTTAATTCAATAGGGGCGTCCCGGATAATTACTGTTGGTGTTCTCTCGGCTGTCTCGCCCATGAGGAGGTGAGCTGCTGCTGCCAAGTCGTCAACTACATTCATTCTAGTTATTATTAGTGGCTTGTCATAAAGGTCTAGGCTTCCTCTACAGTCTCGTATTGGTTTTAGACCAGCCATTCCTAGAGCGAAGCCGATTGTTCCCATACGCATGGGATTAACATGACTGTCTACTAGGATAACTCCAACTCTTTTCCTAGTCTTCTCCTCTATTTCCTTTTTGAGTTTCGCCGCAGCTTTATTCGGATCAACCGACCATAGAACTGCTGCTGCATTCGGGACATTTTTATGATCTATTCCCGCGTTAGCAATAAGAACATTATTTTTTAATGTTAAGATAGCTTTTGGTACACCTCCAAAGATCTCGTCAGCTTCTTTTAAGACAAGTTCAACGAACTGGGGTTCGAGTTTATACTTTTTTGCGAGGGATAGCGATTTTTTTGTGAGTTTAACATCTTTGAAGTATAATATTCTACCTTCGCTTGTAGCAATAATCTTATCTGCCACAGCAATGATATCCCCATCCTCAATACTGAGTCTTTTCTCTTTAAGGGCTTCCAAGAGAATCTCGACAATGTTATCCCCTTCTCTGACAAGTGGAAGTTTTAATGAAAACAATTCCATATTTCTATTCTCCATCATATAGAAGATACTAACACGTGTTTGAAAAGAATGAATTGCCTGAGGAAGATTTAACATATTCTTTTTCTGAATCATGTAAGAACATAATTAATAGCTTGTTAACCTATGCCAAGTTATTGTTCTTTTTTTGCTTATATCATTCACCTCATGAAATGTATGTAAATTACTCCAACGTTGGAAGTACTAGAACTAAAGAATCAAATGATTTTAAGACATATGCTATTATGCGGTTTTATTAGGTTGAGTTTATTACAGGCGCATCCTATTTACACCTTTAAGAACTTCAATTTAAAGGAGATTTAAGAATATCTTGGCAACTAAGTGGAAATGTGTAATATGCGGATACATTTATGATCCGCAATTGGGCGATCCTGAGCATGATATCAAATCTGGTGTATCCTATGAAGACTTGCCTGATACTTGGGTTTGTCCAATTTGTGGAGCTCCGAAAGACATGTTCGAGAAGATAGAGGCTTAGATTCAATTCTAGGTGTGTATTCAGCATCAGCTGATAAGAAGAATCTATTCTTCAATTGAGCTTCCAAAGAAGTGTAGATAGCTTTATTTTTCTAATAGTATTCATGGGAATGTGAGAAAGATATTCTTCAAATTGAATGGTTTGAAGGCGATGTATGATTGTCATTTTTATCTGAGAGAACTAAGAATCTTGGAACCGAGAATGCGTTTGTTGTTACACAGGAAGTGAATGATCTACAGAGGAAAGGAAGGAATATCATAAGTTTCTGCATTGGTCAACCAGATTTTGATACTCCAAATTACATAAAAGAGGGAGCTATCAAGGCTATAAATGAGGGAAAAACAGGTTATACAGTGTCTGCTGGTATACCTGAACTTAGAAAAGCTGTCGCAAAATACTTATCTCAGACTCGGAGAATAAACATTAGCCCAGATTCTGTTGTTATAGCAAATGGGGCAAAACCTTTTATTGGCTACGCAGTCCTATCGGTTACTGACTATGGTCAGAAACATGAGGTTCTCTATCCTAATCCAGGTTTTCCAATATATAGCTCCCAAGTAGCTGCTCAAGGTGCGGTGCCTGTTCCTCTTAATCTTCTGGAACGAAATTCGTATAGTTTTGATATTTCAGATTTGAAGCGAAAATTGAACAAGCGGTCTAGACTGCTAATATTAAATTCTCCGCATAATCCTACAGGTAGAGTCTTGAATAGAGAGGAGTTAGAGCAGATAGCTGAGTTAGTTTTGAATTATGATGACCTTTGGGTTCTTTCAGATGAAGTTTATTGTAAGATGATTCATGATGGTGAATTCTGTAGTATAGCTTCTATTCCTGGAATGCAAGAAAAGACAATAATAGTAGATGGAGTATCAAAAACTTACGCTATGACTGGATGGAGGATTGGTTTTGCATCGAATGAGAGACTGGCTTCATTCTTTTCTACATGGGTTACAAACACGGATTCTTGTGCAGGACATCCAAACCAGTACGCAGCATTAGCAGCTTTAACAGGTCCTCAAGATATGTCTCAAATGATGCTGAGATCCTACGTAGAGCGTAGAAATTTAGTATTTAAAGAGATGAACAAGATTAAAGGTGTTAGATGCCTATCACCTGCTGGGGCATTCTATATATGGCCTAACGTCTCTGAAGCCTGTAAGCTAGTTGGAGCAAGTGATTCTGAAGATTTTAGAAAACGTTTATTATACGAGGCTGGCGTCGCCGTTCTTTCTGATGTACACTTTGGTACTAGAATCTCTGGTGAGGGAGAGCATATCAGAATATCCTATGCGACTTCGAAAGAAAATATTATTGAGGGTGCCAGAAGAATTAAAGAGTGGATCGAGAAAAACAAATAGACATCTTTACTCTAAAAGGAAAAGACTTTTGAAAAATCAACTAAATTCAATCTATTTGTTAGTGATTTCTCGAATTTCTTTTATTTGTCTAAACACAGATAATGTTATTAGAATGCTCTGTGTTAGCTTGCAGAGGTGTCCCTTTGAAGCCTCCTGTAACAAATCTTTCAAAGCGAGTTTTTAAGCTAGAATCGGAGTTAGCCTTCGACTATCTAAAAGTCGCTGAAGAAGTAGCGGCACATGGAGTTAAGGTAATATCTTTTGGAATAGGTCAACCTGATTTTAAAACTCCTGAGCCTATTAAGGAAGCTGCCTTTGAAGCTCTAAAAGCCGGACACACTGGTTACACTGCTACGCCTGGTATTCCAGCACTCAGATCTGCAATTGCTGAACACGTCTCTAGTTTTACAGGTTCTGACGTGAAAGCTGATGAAGTAATTGTAACTACAGGTTCGAAACCAGCAATTTATTTCTCTATGATGAGCTTCGTAGAAGAAGGAGACGAAGTAGTAATCCCCGATCCAGGCTATCCTACTTACGAAAGTGTCGTGAGATATGCTGGTGGAATCCCTGTATTTTTACACCTTAGAGAGGAAGATGATTTTAGGATGACCCCTGAAAGCGTGGAGAAGGCGGTTACTCCCAAGACGAAAATGATTGTCTTGAATTCTCCTGAAAATCCAACTGGCGGGGTAAATCTTGGAAAGGATGTTGAGGGAATACTGGACATTGCTAGAAGGAAGAGGATAATCGTACTAACCGATGAGATCTACGATCATTACTTGTATGAGGGGGAACACGTCAGTGCATTGTCAGATAATCCTGATTGGCGAGAAAATATAATTTACGTGAATGGCTTCTCCAAGACTTATTCTATGACTGGATGGAGATTAGGCTACGCAGTTGCAAGAAAAGAAGTGATAGATAGATTCGATCTGATGGCTTCTAACACTACTTCATGCGCCAACAATTTTGTCCAACATGCTGGTATAGCAGCTTTGACTATGCCTCAGAACTTCTTCAAGGAAATCCTATCCGAGTATAGGAAGCGCCGAGACTGCATTTATGATGGACTTAATAGAATTAGTGGCATCAAAGTTAACAAGCCAAGAGGATCATTCTACATCTTCCCAAATGTGGAAAAACTATTGAAGGAGAAAGGACTCACCGCCAGCGAATTCACGATGGCCATTTTGAGGGAGCGAGGGGTTGTAACTCTTCCTGGAACACCTGCTTTTTCACCAAGTGCTGGAAAAGACTATCTCCGCTTATCCTATGCTTTACCAATAGAGAAAATCGAGGAAGGACTTAGAAGGATAGGAGAATAATCGTCATCAATCTTGTAACATTACTTCTAATTAATGGATTGTGCTAGGCTCCATATAGTACTGCAAATTGGAATGGAGGAAGATACATGCCGAGAGAATCTCAATTGTTCTGGGCGTCTAGAGGCAGCGTTTTAGAAGGTTATACGATGCTAAAGAGAGAAGGTAAGAATGTCACTCCACAGTTCGTAGAAACATCTAAGAAGTCTAGAAAACGGCGGGAGAAAGAACTAGGAAAAAAGTTAAAATCTGAGAGTTTAGAAGCTACTTCAGTACTTAAAGAATGGGAGATTTCTTATCAAAAAGAGTGTTTCTATCGTGGCGTAAGAGCTCTTCTTGAGCTTGAGAGGAATGGAAAGACGAAATACTAACGTAGCAAATAAAAACTTGCGGCTTCTTCCTACAAACCATTTAATAATCGTTTAAATCAGAGTTAACTCTAAGACTTATCTGTGGTCGATGATGGGGCGCACCTTGAATTATGATGTTGGAATTATCATAACTTTAACCATCTCAGTTGGAAGCGCTATAATAGCTTACGCAGGGGGATTTGTCGTATATGATGTGTACAATTTGCCAGCTTGGATATTTGGCCCCTTAGGGGTATATACCTTAGTCTATGCTTATACAAAAAAGGAATCGTCTTATTTTTCAGCGGGGGGGATAACTTTCTTAGCGATCGCAATGATGTCAATGTTTTATAGACTAGTGAATGTTGTGGTAATGATCGGGATTTTTCTGATCGTTGTAGGTGTTATGGCTACCATCACGTACATGCGAGAGCCAAAGAAAACTCTTCAGAAATAGATAGGCATCTACTATTTATAATCTGATTATAAATGATTAATTATCCATAAATTGCAGAAATCGCAAAAATGTTCTTACTTTCTTCACATCTTACCCTAAAACTCGATCTTTGTTAGATAGCAAAACATTCAATAGCCTTGCTTACCCCGATAATATCTACTACTTTGTGTGACTTTCAAAAACAGCAATCCCGTTCTTAAAATGCCATTTTTCAATACCCGTTTGCTATCTTACTGATGAAAGATGTGACTATTTTTTCAACCACGCAGAATTATTAATCACAACAGTTCGAGTTAATTTGGAGAAAAAAGTAAAAGGACTAGGTTTGAATGAAAAAGAGAAGATTTCAATTCTGGTATTGTCGGAGATTATGTAAATAAATACAAGATGATCATTGTTTCCGAACTATTTGCCATAGCATTTTCTAAAGCTACAAATTATATTTGAAAAATTCTCTTGTTAAAACGTATTTATTAATACGGTAAAAAAACAGCATTTATTTCTGTTTTCTTTTCTTCATTTCATTTTCTCTTCGACAAAGGTTGTCAAGTGATGTTTTACATATTACTTTTTGCAATTCAAGTAAATAGAAACATTTTAGAATATTTTCAATTATCTTTTATCGATGGCAAGACTTCCGGAGCATGGGTAAGAACAGAAATTTTTGCATTCAGGCCATGCTTTTTAAAAGCCATTTCTAAAGCTTTCTCAGCACTGTCTACACTTTTGAATCCCAATTTAGCTGCCACACTCGGAGATATTCCTTCAGAAACTAAGATGATTTCGGCTCTTTCTCTGACCATAGCCCAAGCCATAGCCAAAGCAGCAGCAGTACCATCTTCAATTTCACGACTTCTTACTCTTCGATCAATCTCCTTTGAGGGTAATCCTGCAAAATCTATGACTTCAGGATGCATTTTTGACACTCCTTCAAAACATGGTGTAACAACAATTATTGTTCCATTATCTTTGACCGCTAGATCCGATGAGTAAAGACTTTTACCCGCCTGCCAAAACTCGATGTCGCAAGGGTGAGAACCTGACAGAACGATGTCTGCTCTTGCAGGCAAAGAAACCTCGCAGACTTTCCTCGCCTCCTTCACACCCTCTCTGAATGCCTTTATTGGATCTCCTGCAACAACCCTCACAATTCTTCCTTCCCTGTTTAGAATTGTATTTATAATCGCTTTCAGTCCTGCTTTCTGCGCTATCATTTCCATCTCAGATCTAACGACATTTTCGGTTTCTCCCAGGAGACTGTGGGATTGCCGGACTCCCAATAGATGAGTTTCAGCCGTTGTTACCTCTCCTGAAACACCAGGTTGAATAATCTTAGCTCCGCCTGCCCAACCTGGAATATGATGGGGAACAATATTCCCAATACCAATTACAAAGTCTGCTTCCAAAACATCCTTGTTAATTGATATAGGAGTTCCTTGAGGTGTAATTCCTAAATCTACGAGTTTTTCATGATTTTGAAAGTCATGATTCCCAATCTCAACTCTTTTTGAAACTTCGCTTCCAACTTTTTCTTTTATCTCTTTATCAGTCATTCGTCTATGAGTTCCTAGTGCTGTAATAACTCTAATGTCTCCATCTTCAACTCCAATCTTATTTAATTGATCCAAGCAGGCTGGAATAATCAGGTGAACAGGAGTTATCCTAGTATTGTCATCACTGATTATGATTACATTATTACATCGCTTTATGTTATTGAACAAACTCTGGCAGCCAAAGGGTTTCTTAATTGCTCTTAGAACTTCCTCTTTCTCATTTTCTACTCCCGGTACGTCGTTAGGACTAGAAATACAGAGAATGTTTTTCGTAGGAAGTTCTAAAGTTACTTCATCATCGCCATATGGGATAGTAACTGCAACTTTTTTCATAAAGAAGCACCTGCATTCTTCATTTCTTTATTTGATTTAAATCATTTTCCCAAATTTCTTCTTGGCTATATTCGCTGCAACTTTAATGGCTTCAGTCATGCTTTCTGCATTGGCAATACCCCTTCCAGCAATATCGAAGGCGGGGTCTTCCGGAGAGAAAATGCCAAAATCCTTCTTTGCACCCATATTATTTAAGTTTAATTCTCAAAATATCACTTAAATAGACAGAGAAATTGGCGTGTAAGTACGTAATAAACCTAAACTGATTTTCAATACTCTTATATACTATCGAAAGTACTTCTAAATAACTTGGTGTTTAAAAATGGGCACATATGATGAGACGAGAGGAGACTTCGGGACTTGGGTATATCCCCCAGTAAGTAGGCCTGTACCTCATATCGGTCATAAGAATCACCTCTGCGATTTGGCTGAGCAAGGTCAAATATCTTTGGAGCAAATGAAAGCATTGGTGGGAGAACCAAAATTCATCTGTAAAAAATGTGGGAGAGTCGCTGCGAAAGAAGAGAATCTTTGCGAACCAGTTCCCCTTTAACTCATTTTTCTCCTTTTAAGAGTGTAAAGTTTCATTTCTAGCTTTACTATTAATTGACTAATAGATTGTAGGTAGGAATTTTTCCGTATAGTTTATCGATGTATCCTTCCTTAAGGATATTTGTGGCAGTTGATTTGGAGGGTGTTGGTGGCTATATTAAGTAGGATATTGTTGATCATGAGTGAGAGCGAGAGCTTGCTGCTCATTTTTGCTCTTTTTAGCTTATAGAATTCTCGACTTTTTGCTTTTATGGTTGTTTAATATTTCAGATGATATCTGATTTTTATTGATGTAATGGGTATATTTTTAAATTGCCGTTTAAAAAATCTACATGTTGGAAAAATTTCATAAAAAGATGGTGGTTTTAATTTCTAGCGAGATGAGTGTCAAGTTTCTGGGTGGGGCTGGAGAGGTTGGAAGATCTGCTATAGCTATTAAGAGTGAGAAGACGCAGATCCTCGTTGACTACGGTGTTATGATGGATCATCAGCTTGGATTCCCGATGCATGTTCCACCCAATGATGTTGATGGTATTATTCTTACTCATTGTCATCTAGACCATTGTGGGGCTATTCCTCTATTCCATATTAGAAGTCAGAAGCCTGTATATGGCACAGGTCTTTCGTTTGCTTTGTCTCGTTTGCTTATTACAGACTTCATCCATCTGACGGGTTACTACTTACCTTATGAGTACATTGACTTGCAGACTATGATGAGTTGTGCGGTGGAAGTCGATTATCGAGTGCCCTTTAGTATCGGTGATTTAAAGGTAGAATTGTTGGAGAGTGGTCATATTCCCGGTGGCTCTCAGGTGATTGTGGAGGTTGCTGGGAAGAGGGTGCTCTATACCAGTGACTTCAACACAGTTGGTACAAGGCTTTTGAAAGCTGCAGATCAGGCTTATGGTAAGATTGACGCAATCATTATGGAGAGTACTTATGCTGACGCTGATCATGAGGAACGGGGAGCAGTTGAGAATAAGTTCATGGAAAAGGTCAATGAAGCTGTGGAACGAGGAGGGACAGTTCTAGTTCCTGCTTTTTCGGTGGGTCGGTCGCAAGAGATCCTATGTATACTCGCTGCCAATGGTTTTAAGTATCCTGTTACAGTGGATGGAATGGCAAAGGACACGAATGAGATTCTAACGAAGTATCCTCAATACCTCTCGGACAGTAAGTTGTTCATGGATGCTGTACACATGGCCAACTGGGTTAGAGGTTGGCGTGATCGCCGGTTGGCAACGAAGAAGCCTGGAGTGATTGTTTCGCCTGCTGGAATGCTGAAGGGTGGTAATGCCCTTTTTTATATGAATTCAATCGCTCGGAAGAGCGAGAATGCTGTCTTCCTTGTTAGTTATCAGGTTCCTGACAGTCCAGGTAATAAGCTCTTAGAATCGAAGAGGTTTCTCATAGGCGGGAAGATGAAGGAGGTCAAGGCTGAGGTTGAGCAATTCGACTTCACTTCTCACTGTGGAAAGACCCAGTTAATTGAGACTGTGAGGAAAATCGGTACGGACGTTAGAGTCTTCGTTATGCATGGAGCTGAGGGTAACTGTCAGCGCTTGGCTAAGGATATTGAAGCGGAATTTGGTTTGGAGGTTGCAGCTCCGAGGACGGGAGACACCTTTGAACTATGAGTTATGATGAGGCTTGAACTAGAGGCTCTTTCTTGCAAATAGAATTTGAAAGTAATCTGTATACAGATTGAAGTGCAAAATTTTTCCATCAGGATGCCAATCGCAGTTCGAGTGGTGTTTATACTATCTATGCCTTTTCTATCTCTGACGTGGTGAATCTCTTTCTCAATAGGACTATGTCTGGGCCTCCCACTCCATCTCTTATGTATCCTTCTACTGAGAATCCTCTGTTTGAGTATAGTGCGACGGCGTTTGTGTCTTTGGATGCGAGGCTTACGTCTATGCAGGGGACTTTTGGAAACCTGCGTTTTAGTTCGTTTATGAATTCGTCGATGAGCATTCCGTAGAGTCCTTTCATCGCTTCTTCTTGGTTCTCCACGCCCATGAAGACTATTTTTGGGGCTTGGTTGCTGTAGAGTTTGTATGGGACGAAGCCGTAGATTACTCCGACTATCTTCTCTCTGCTTCTGGCGATTAGTGTTACAACGTTTGGATCTCTTATGCTCTGTTTGACGAAGTCTTTGTTTATGTTTGGGTCACCCATGGCCTTGACTATAACGTCGACACAGTTGCTTAAGTCTTCGAGCTTCATTGGTTCGAAGAGGTACTCTTGAGGGGGCTTTTCTAATGCCAATTGTTCATCCAGCCATCTATATTCGTGGTCTTCTTTGATTTAAATCTGTCTTATTCTATGAATGAATGTATAAGCATATAAGTTTCCCTTGATACTGTCCTTTGCGGTCAGGTTTTAGGGGAAGGATTATGAAATTCGATGTTGCGATTGTTGGGGCTGGGCCCGCAGGGCTTTTTGCTGCTAAGGAGATTGCTGAGAAGAGCCGGTTGAAGACTCTTGTGATTGATATGGGTCGGGAGGTTGAAGATAGGGCCTGTCCCGCGTCTAATTATAAAAGTTGTTTGAAGTGTTCTCCTTGCTCTATCATGTGTGGAGTTGGGGGAGCTGGAACCTTATCCAGTGGCTTGTTGAATCTGCGCCCTGATATTGGGGGTGACTTGTCTTCTATTTTGAAGAATGAGAAGGCGAGTTGGGATCTGGTTAGATATGTTGATGAGATTTTCTTGAAGAATGGTGCACCCGAGAAGGTATATGATCCTGGTCATGATGAGGCTGAGGACTTGGAGAGGAAGGCTGCGAGTGTTGGTGTAAGGTTCATTCCGATTCGTCAGCGTCACATCGGTACGGATAATGCACCTCTGGTTATCGATAACATTAAGAAGAGTCTTGATACATGTGGTGTCGAATTTCTCCTGTTGAAACGGGTTTCGAGTATTGATAAAGGCGTCGTAACATTAGATGACGGCTCCAAGATAGAGAGTAAGTACATTCTTGCTGCTCCTGGCCGGAGTGGGGCTAACTGGCTGGCTGAGGAGGCTCGGAGACTGAGGATTCCAATGAAGTATCAGCCAATTGACATTGGGGTGAGGGTTGAGGTTCCTGCTGTCGTTATGGATCCTGTGATCAAGATAAGTCGTGATCCAAAATTTCACATTTATCCGGATACTTATGATGATTTTGTCAGGACGTTCTGTGTTAATTCAAGGGGTTTTGTGGTTCAAGAGGTGTATGACGACTTCATTGGTGTAAATGGTCATGCGATGACCCATAAGACTTCTGAGAATACGAACTTCGCGTTTCTTGTCAGAGTGGAGTTGACTGAACCTCTTGAGGACACTACCGCTTATGGTAGGCGGATAGCGATGATGACTACGACGCTGGGTGGGGGGAAGCCTCTTCTTCAGAGGCTTGGGGAGCTGAAGAGGGGTCGAAGATCTACTTGGGATAGGATTAATAGGGGGAATGTGAAGCCGACTCTTCTTAACGTGACGCCGGGTGATGTGACGATGGGGCTGCCTCACAGGATTGTGACAGACTTAGTTGAAGGATTGGATAAGCTGGATAGTATTATTCCGGGGGTTTCTACGGCTTCAACACTGATTTACGCGCCTGAGGTGAAGTTCTCGGCTAATTTGATCTGCACGAACGATGATTTAGAGTCTCCTTTGGAGAACGTGTTTATGGCTGGAGATGGGGCGGGCTTATCGAGGGGTTTGGTCACTGCTGCTGCCACGGGTATCATCGCGGCGAGGGGCATTCTCAAGAAGGAAGGGGTTGAAGAATAGGTTTTTCAACTCTTTTTTATTCGATCCCTTTTTTCTTCTCTGTGGTATTCGCTTTGACTGTTGCTGAGTCACAGTGTCTTGTTGTGTGGGGGTTCTTGGGGGTGAAAGCTTTATTTTTGGCTTGTTTTCTTGTTTAAGGTTGTATTCTGGTTTTTCCGATGTAGTGGAATGGTGTATTATGGAGTAGAATGGTTGGTATGGCGTGAGTAGGGTTGGTATAGGCTGTTCTGGCGTGTTGTGGTTTGGAACGGTGTGATTTGGAGAAAGAGGATTTGATGTTTTGGATTTTAGAGGTGTAGTGGGAGTCAGAAGCGGATAACTATTCCTCGGGTTTACGTTGTGGCGTTCGCGCTTTCGGAGGGGAGTTGGTGTCGGTTTTTCTATCAGAGGATGCGACTGAGGAAGATTCAAGCTTCCTCGCGAATATTCAGAAGGGCTTTAGGATACCTATTCCCAAGGCCGATTTACGACACGATGGAGCTGAGCCAGAGAAAGATAATCGAAGTTGAGATAGAGCGAGTGAAAGATCAGGTGCAAGTTTAGGTATGAGAAAATCAGTATGGAAGTTAACTAGCGCGTGCAACTAAATTTAGTAAACGTTTCTTTCCTGATTCTAAATGAAATATTGAGTATCGAATAATATTTCTATCAGAAGGTGCTTTGGTTTTACTTAGAATATAAGAATAGCTAGTTAGAAGGCTTAATTGTACTAAAGATTGTGCTTCTCAAGTTTTCTTTTAAATAGCGTTATTAAAAAAATAATTAATAGTCTTCTAGACAAGAAATAGCTTTGTTTTTGTTTCTTCTGCCTTAAAGTTTATTATTGTCTTGTTTTATTTGTCAATGGGGGTAATTCGAAATGAATAGTGGAAAAGCCAATAGATGGAACCATATCTTTAGAGATGACGGAAAGTCAGTCATAGTTGCAATGGATCATAGTCAAAGTGGACGATCTGCTGAACTAACAGACTACCTATCAGTTGTAAGGAAGGTAGCTGCTGGAGGCGCTGATGCCATCCTTCTCAGTTATGGAAATCTCATACAGCACGCAGGCAAATTCCCAAGAAATCTAGGCTTGATTGTAAGCGTTCCAAGACCACCTCGTCCAGAAATTGCAAAGCAAGTTCTTCTGGCTGGTGGTGACGGACTTAAATTCACCCATTTCGGAAGTCTTCAAGACCCGAATCTTCAAGCAATACAGCCCATCTCCGCCGCATGTGAGGAATATGGTTTAGTCTTCATGCCAGAGGTAGTACCACAGGATGAAAAGCGTAACACAATCTACAACGAAGTCGTATATGCCGCCAGATTAGGACAGGAAGCTGGAGGAGATTTCATTAAAACCGCATATACTGGAAGCCCAGAGAGCTTCAAGAAAGTGGTGGCGAACTGTCCCATCCCAATAGTCATCCTTGGTGGACCAAAGATGGAGACTGATGAAGATCTACTGAAGGTGGTTAAGGGTGCGATGGACGGTGGTGGAGCAGGCACATCCATAGGTAGAAACGTCTTCCAACATAAAGATCCACAAGCAATTACCGCTGCCTTCTGCAAGATTGTTCACGAAGGAGCTAGTGTTAAAGACGCTCTAAAAGTCCTGAAATAGACCTATAATCCCCTTTTTCCTTTTTTAGAAAATAACACTGGCATTATCAAATATAAATTTTAGTCATCAGTTCTGGTAAACTCATTACTTTCACTACTAAAAATGCCAGTTTAGGTACTCTTTTGTAGTGTAGATAGCTTTAACTATATTTAGTCTAGATAAATTGTTTACAGGTTATGAATAGCCATGAATTGGGTATCTATAAAAAGTCTGACTTCTTGTTAACACATTTTTGAGTGTCTTGTTGTTCTGTTTATATAGCTGATATGTTCCAATCATTTCCTCGGTGGAACAAAATGGGAATTCTCGATAAGTTCAAACTTGATGGAAAAGTAGCTCTTGTTACGGGTGGTGGACAGGGTATCGGTCGAGCTTTTTGTCTAGCCTTAGCCGAAGCTGGTGCTGATATAGCTATTGTCGACATAGTTGAAGAGACTGCTAAAAAAGTAGCTAAAGAAGTTGAGGATCTGGGAAGAAAATCAATTGTTGTGAAGACTAATGTCATGGACAGGGATCAAATAGATGAGATGGTACTTACCATCACTGAGAAACTCGGAAAACTTGACATTGCCGTGAACAATGCGGGTATAGGATTGCCAGGGACAGCTGAGGGGATGACAAGAGAAAACTGGGATCGGACTTTGGGAATTGATCTCACAGGTGTCTTCATGTGCTGTCAGTCAGAAGCACTTCAAATGATGGCTCAAGGAACAAAGGGGAAAATAATCAATGTCGGCTCCATCTCAGGCGTCGTAGCCAACTCAAACATCGCCTACGGAGTCTCCAAAGCTGGTGTAATAATGCTAACCAAGCGTATGGCGGTAGAGTGGGGGATGTATGGCATAAATGTTAACGCCATAAGTCCTAGCTGGTGTATAACACCTATGACAGATAGAGTTCCTGAAGCGACGAAACAGCGTTGGAAGGAACTGACGCCGATGGGCTGGGCGGAAACTCCTGACGACTTACTGGGAACTTTGGTATTTCTAGCTTCTGACGCCTCAGATTACGTGACTGGACAGAATGTCATCGTTGATGGCGGCCATCTGCTGAGTGTCTGGTTAGATAAGGCACCGAGCAAATAAGAGAATAGCCCAACATAGGGCTATTTTCAAGTGTTTTCTATTTTAAGAAAAGAATGAAAAAGGCAGATCCGAGTTTTAGAGGATATTCTACGTCCAATCAATATTTTCCATGTCGAGTTTCTCGACATAACCTAGAATTTCTTTTCCGCGCTCCGTCAAACTGATCTGCTTATTATCAGCTGTCTTCACAAGACCCAAATCAACCAGAATCTTCAAGTGATCCTCGAATATCTTCTTATTCACCTTGGAAGCTTTTGCCAATTCATCCGGAGTCTTTGAACCTTTTTTTAGATTTGAGAGTATAGCCTTCCTAGTTGGGTAATTTGCAGCCTGTATCTCCTTAAAATTGGATTCTTTATCACTCATCTCTACATATACCTCGCAATAATTCTTTCTTTTACTTTCTAATGGAGAAATATAAACGTAATGCACAACCTGTATTATTGACATAATCTATGTAACGTTTTCCAGCGGTTATTATTTCTTCGATTTTACCCTTTTCTACAGAGAAGCTGAAATTAGCCATCCACAATATGAGGAGGATTGGGTTTAGAAATTCAAAAGGCGAGTTAATATGAATGCTAGAATGAATATCAGTACACACCCAATGGTGAATAAGACTACTGTTAGTGTGGGAGGGTTATTCTCATGTGCTTGGTGGTAGGAGGTCACTTGCCCCTAGATGTAGAAAGCCACCTGCAAAGAAGGACAAAAGAAGAATTAAGTAGTACTTTGGCAATTGGAAGATAATTGTGGTTACCACTCCTAGAATCGGTGTGATAGCGTCTAAAAACAGCATTCGTAGAGAATTCTTCAATGAATTGTTAGACTTTAACATTATTGTAACTGTTCTGAACCCATCAGTGAAGTCGTGGCATACAACGGCAAACGCAATGATGATTCCAACGTGAAAATCAGCTTCAAGACCAAATCCAATTGCCAAACCATCTATGAAACTATGAACCGACAATTCTGAAGTTACAAATACTCCACCCAAAGGATGTTTAACTTCAGTATAATCACAGTTTTAACTGAAAATATGCGCGCTAATAATTCGAGAAATGATGTAGAGGAAAAGAAACCCGACAACTGTTAGTATTAACACATCTTCAAGAAGCACGTTTATGGATATGGCAAGTATGAAAGTCTGTGACAGAATATCAACTAGGGCAGTGGTAATCAGGATCCCGGCTGCAAAGGCGCCAAGGATCCCTACGTTTCTCCTATAGCGCACCCTAAAGGTTCCGCTTAACAAAGTCGAAAGGCATATAAGAGCAGCCAAAAAAATTGCGACAAAACTCATTTACTTAATATGATTTAACATTGACTAATAAAAAAATAATATGATAATATAATTCATCGCTCGTGCTAAATAACCGAATATATTTGAACGTTGTCTATTGGTTTTCGAATCCTACAAATATGAAATGCATTAACACTTTTGTTATTATTGACTAGAAAGACTAATGAGGAGAGCGTTAAATAATTCTAACAGTTTAGAGACAGAGGAATATTACTTGGAAAGAATTGAGTGCAGTACTACCGAGTTCATAAAAGTAATGAGTGATAAACTGAGCCATGGTCTCCTACTTACCTCGATAGGTCAGAATGGAAAGCCAAATGTGATGACGATAGGATGGGGTCTTCAAGGAATCCTTTGGAGGAAACCCGTCTTCATGGTAGCGGTTAGACACTCCAGATACACTCATAAGCTCCTAGAGGAAACTGGCAATTTCACGGTGAATATTCCTCGAGGGGACATGGGTAAAGTCATTGACTACTGTGGCACAGTCTCGGGCAGAGATCACGATAAGATTGTGGAATTAGGATTAAAAACGAGAATAGGAAAGATGGTGAAGGCTCCGATAATCGAAGATTGCATTATTAACTATGAGTGTAAAACCATTGGTAAAGCAGAGATTGGATCGATGTTATTGGATAATGATGTTATTTCAAGCTGCTATCCTAAAGGCGACAATCACACAGTCTACTATGGAGAAATCCTCGCGACATACTCGACAAAAGACGTTATAACAAGACTGTAGAAATAGAAATCATTTTTGAATAGTATGATGCTCATTATGAGACAACTTGGATGAAGTTTTGTGCAACTTCTGTCCAATCGAATTTCCTTGCTCTTTCATAGGCATTCTCTCCCATTTTTAAGCGTAACTTCTCGTCGACTATGAGCTGTTCAATGTATTCAGTCATCCGATTGACGCTGTCGGTTTTGAATAGAAGTCCTTCAACATTTTCATCAACGATTTCGGGAACTCCACCGTTTGCTTGAGCTACTATAGGTTTACCCACTGCCATCGCTTCCATTATCGACATGCCTAGATGCTCATTGTTCGCTGGATGAACGTAAATATCGCAAGCGTTGTAGAGACTGAGTAAAACCTTCTCGCTCGTAGCTGGAAACGCGATGACATGGTCTTCAAGCTTTAACTCTTTGACTATTCGTCCTACAAGTGGGTGGAAGTTTCTGGTTCGTCTGTCCTTTGAGCAGGTCAAGATACATTTCACCTTGTAGTCTTTCTTAACGAGCGTTCTTAATCCCCTTAAGAGGATTTCATGCCTTTTTCTGTGGCCAGCAGCTGCTGAATAAAAGAGGAGGATAGTTTCATCATCAATTCCAAGTTTCTCCCTCAATTGAACACCAAGCTTCTTTTCAGGCTTGAATACATCATGATCCACACCTGCAAGGAGAGGTGTTGGAGAGATGTTCTCAAACTTCTCAAATAGGATTCGATTCCATCTGGAGTTGGTGAAAAAGAAGTCTGAGTATGGAGCGAGCATCTTCCAGATGGTGTGAATTTGACGATTCTTCTCTGACGTCTGCCTGTACGAAGATAAGCCTTCTCCAGATAGCTCCCAAGTCAAAGGCGGTGAGTGTAGAATACAGGCTACCTGGCTTCCGTGTAAACTCTTGGAAAATACCGCTGGAAAAATGGTACTCATGTGGTGAGAGCAGACGAGATCATACTCTTCAAGGCGCTCCGCCATAAAAGCGCTATTCATTAAGATGTCAATGATATCTGGACTTGAAGGAATGTTGTTCTCTAGAACTTTGATAAAATTATCGTACCTCTTTAGACTATCGCTTCCCCAGCTGACTATTTCTGAGTCTACGCCTAATCCTCGAAGACCCTTGGACAATCCTAGCGCCCACCTCTCCGCCCCACCATAGAGGGGTAATATGTACCAAAGATGCGCGATCTTCACGGATGTCACCTAGCACTAATTATAAATGTTAGAGTAGAAAAGAGCCCTTAATATCTTATATAAGTCTGTACTGAATGCAAGGATTAGCTTTCCTTTAGATGATGGTAGACTGACCTGTTTCCTTAATATGATAATAGGGGCGAAAAAAGGGAAATTGGAATTCCTCATCTTCACCGATAATCCAACATTAGAAGAGACTCTTCTAGTATTCAATGAAGCCCGTAATAGGAGAATGAATGTTAGCATAAAAGTTCCCTGGGACATGAGTCTACCAAAAACCTTTAAGTCGTCATCGATAGTCTACGTTCCCTCTAACATTTTCAATAAGGGATCATACTTCGAATTCCTGAATAGATATTTAATCCTTGAGGAACTTGGAAAAGATGCTAAAGTAATAGTGAATCCTCTTGAGAGCCTCCTCCACTACTCAAAAGCATATTTCTCCATCATCGCTTCAAAACAGGGTATTCCCCATCCAAAGACCATTATAACAGAGAATATAGATGTAGCCTACGAGTTCGCTTCGAAGCTCATTGATGAAGGAAAGTCTTGTGTACTCAAGCCAATTGCTAGAGGAGAGGGAACTGGAATATCAAAACTGACAGATATTAGAGATGCAAAAGACTTGAGGCAGTTCCTCCTCTACCATAGCCGAATACGCGGTTTAGGTGTCTTCTACCTCCAAGAATTCATCGAGAACCTCGGCTATGACCTACGCCTCTTCCTAATAGATGGACGAGTAATAGGAAGAATGAAGAGGACGAATTCCAAAGACTTCAGGTACAATGCAAGTCTAGGAGGAGAAGTTGAAAACTATTCCTCAGACGCCTTTGACAGTCTCGCTTTGGAGGTAGCAGAAGCTCTGAACTATAAGATAGCTGGAATAGATATCCTCCCATCTAAAGAAGGGAAACCCATAGTGCTTGAAGCAAACTGCTATCCAAAATACACTCATCTTAGTCTAGCAACGGGGATTGAAGTTCACAAGAAGATAGTCGACTATCTCGAAAGTATTGAAAATACCTAAAAGAAAATGAGAAAGTATGGAAACAAAAAAGAATTTCTTGGAAAAAGAAGTTTGAATTATCTTACAGAGTGCCTTTCTCTTTCCTCAAGTCTATGACATGATCTAGCCCAGGTCCTGTTCCTATCAGCGTAATCGGTGGTTTTCCCTTCCATGATTTTTCCAGCTTTTCTATAAATCTCTGGCACTTCTCAGGTAATTTACTATAATCAGTAACACCATATGCATCCGGATAGAGTATGTCAACCTTCGTCAATGCTATATCAGTAGGATAGTTTAGTCTTATCGAGTCTCTCGCGAGTTCAACATCGAAGGGTGCTGCTCGTCTAAGTCTACCAGAAACTGTCCCCCGCTCTGTCCAACCACGCTTTTCAGCTTCTTCCAGCGATAGCTCTCCATTTAGAGGACCCTGACCAACTCTTGAAACAAAGGACTTGAATACAAGAATCACATTATCAGCTCTTCCAGGTCCGACTCCCGTCTGACTTAATAGGGCAGCGGCTATGTCATCGTAGGCATTTGTGTACGGGTAGGTTCCGTGAAAATTAGATAGAAAAGTTCCATGAGCTCCTTCAATTCCAACCTTTTTTTCCTCATCTAAATATCCATTAACTATTTTACTAACGTTTACGCCTTCGCTGTACTTCTTTAGTTCAGGAACGAATTTTACCAGTATGTTCGGTCGTCTCATCACCCTATCAGAAAATGCTATTCCCGTCCCAGTACCAACTGACCCTATTGACTTTACAAGTTCCTTTTCTCTTTCTATATGCTCATCGAGAATTACTGTTGCATTCTCATCAATCTTTAGTCTCTTCTCAACATTGAACTCTTTATATCGCTCCAATTCCTCGAATAGGACTTTTGAACTTACGAAAGAGCCTACAGACAAGAGTAATTGAGTTTTCAGGTTGAAGACAGCTGTTGGAATTTGTCTAAAGACGTATTTCTCATTGTTATATTCTATAGTGTGACCTGCTTGTGGTCCTTGACCTCTAACAACGGCTTGATAGTCGTCTTTGTTCACAAGATATCCAAATAATTTACCTTTTCCCTCATCTCCAAAAAATCCGCCAACAAGAACTGTACAGGGCATGTTTGAAACCTCCAGTATCACACAGTTTCACTAACAGGGGGTACTCCATTTAAAACTTTTTAATAAGATAAAAATCACTCGCTCCATAATCTTCTAACACAATTAGAAATTGTAAATGCGTTAATGAATAAATAATTAAAATTATTACTTAAAATTTCTTAATTAAAAAATGAGGAATGATTAAGAAATTGAATAACTTCGAGAAAGCTGTTTTAGTGATGTTGTTCTTCATAATTATTCTTCTGATTCTCAATATTCCTGGTCAACATAGCTAGATAACCTTCCTAAACGCTATCACTAAAGTACATGTACATGTGGAATAGTCTTAAGCGTTAAATTAGTTGAAGGCACGATAATGAAATTGAGTATCTTTTCCTATCTCCAAAATCTATACGAGTCTTAAATTACAAATTTTATAGGAAATCATAATAAGAGTCTTTCCAATACTGG